>CAZQGZ010000069.1:0-16768 GCA_964592935.1 uncultured Chitinophaga sp.
ATCCTGTGAATCCTGTTATTATCTATTTGACCGGTTTGATCACTCCATTATCTTTTATCTTTGCTTCCATGCATGCAACCGATGACCTGCAACAACGATGGTGGAACCTGGAAGCCCGGCTGGTGGAGCGATTTGGTAAAAAACCCGACCTGGAGACCATTTTATTTCTGATAGGTATACAGGAATTCGGCGACATCAAAGAAAAATTCACCAAGGAACAAAAGCAGGACCTGATGCATATCGCCATTTGTTCAATGCTTTCCCGCAGCGGGTATTATGAAATGGAAGGCGTGGATGATGATGGCTGGCCGCATTACAGGCAACTGAAGCCCATGCCGGATATGAATGCCATTGAACAGGAAAATTTTCTGAAAGACCATGTACTGTTTTATTTTGAAAATCAAAACCCCGGGTTCTAATGAGGGTAGAAACAAAAATGTAATATGAAAAAACAAATTGCAATCATCCTCAGTATCTTTTTTACATTGACCGGGTTTGCCCAGAAAGATTCAACACTAAAGAAAAAAGATCTTAAGCGGGATATTCTCCTGCAGACCAGTATGGGCGATATCGTGATCCGTCTCTCTGATTCAACACCGCTGCACCGCGATAATTTTTTAAAGCTGGTGAAAGTGGGTTTCTATGACAGCGTACTTTTTCACCGGGTCATTAAGAATTTTATGATCCAGGGCGGTGACCCGGAAAGTAAGAAAGCTCCTGCCGGGATACCACTTGGAAACGGCGGCCCTTCTTATACAGTGCCGGCTGAATTCAGAACCGGTTTATTTCATAAAAAAGGAGTGATCGCTGCCGCAAGAATGGGAGACAATGTAAACCCGGAAAAAGCAAGCAGCGGGAGCCAGTTTTATATTGTGCAGGGAAAAACTTTTACCGACACCGAACTGGACATGCTTGAAGCAGGGAGGATGAATGGAAGAAAAATTCCGGCTGATCAAAGGGAAGTGTATAAGACGATCGGCGGAACTCCTCATCTTGACCAGGGTTATACGGTATTCGGCGAAGTGATAAAAGGGATTGAAGTGGTTGATAACATTGCTTCGGTGCAAACCAGTACCGGCGCCGACAGGGACAGGCCGTTGTCGGATGTACGAATCATGAAGGCATCACTCATCAAACGAAAAAAACATTAAGCGCTTCAGACTGCAAATAAAAATGGTCCCGGCATAAGTGGGACCATTTTTTTCAGAACAACATCAATTCCTGTTTTATATTCTACCGCAAGATCATTACTTTCCTTCTGATAATCATATCCCCTGTTTGGCATGTAAAAGAATCTTTGTAACTTTTCACTGCTCCATTTAAAAAACAAAATACCATGCGATACTTTTTATTCGCTGCCTCCCTGGTATTATTCTTTACCACTATACAGGCGCAAAAAACATTTGTTCATGTCTCCGGCGAAAAAAATATCGGGGGCAATTCAACCTTTCTGAACGAAGAAGGGTTGAATAATAATCCCAACGCCATAATTATTGTTGAAGCAGATGAAAATGCAAGGGTGGCAAATCCACACCCGGTTGGCGTCTGGTATACCGGCAGCCAGTGGGCTGTTTTTAACCAGGATATAGCAGCCATGCCCCCGGGTGTGAAATTTACAATTACCTGGAGCAACCCGGACAACAACTCTTTTTACCAGAAATTTTCTAAGGAAAATCAATCCGGCGGTAAAATGCTGATTGATAATGATGCTTTGAATAATAATCCCTCCGCTTCTTTTTATGTTTCCCAGGTCTGGAACCCGGGTGGTATCGGAGGTGTTTATAACAATTCCAATATTACAGTTGAATTTGAAAAACAATCCGGCAAATGGGCTGTATTGAACCTGAATCAAACCGGGATTGCTGACAGGGCCGCTTTTAATATCATGATTGTTTCCGGCGCCCAGGCAAAAAATGGGAACGGTTTTAATAAGCCAGTTACCTATGATCCGAAGCAACAAAATGAGCACGAACAAAAAAAGGAAGAGATAATTAATGTATTCAAAACAAATCCGGCAAACCCCGTTAATGAAATAAAAGATATTAATAATGCAGTAAAAACTCCCAGGCTTGAAAACCCTGCCACCAATACCCCGATAGATATTGCAGTAAACCCTACTCAACTGGCCAATGCAGCTTTTGGCACCAATTTCGGTTTTGAGTTTCAGCTATTCAACTGGACTGCCACCGGCACGGCTTTTAATAATCAGCCGGTAGAAGGTAATACGGTCAGGAGTGAAAGAGTGTTGAATTCAAAATTATCATACAGCAATGGTGGTATTGGCGGCGATTACTGGAAGGATATGTTTTATCCGATTGGCTTTAAAGAAACATACTGGATAGGCACATTTGAAAATGGAAACGGCGATAATCCCACGGGCACACTTATGTCAAGACAATTTCCTATTAAAAAAAGATACCTCCATTTTTTGTTGGGTGGCGGTAAAGACATTAACCGGCTTTATGTAGAGCTGCAAATAAAAAAATCGGATTATGAAGCAGTATGGGGTGCCGGGCGGAGTGGTTTTTTTGGCGATACAGATGATGGTTTTACAAAAGTAATCCGGATTACATCTTCGTTGAATTCAGAAGAAATGTTCCGCTACTATTTTGATTTAAGTTCTTTATTGGATAAACAATTTGAAAATAAAACAGCAAGAATTGTAATCGTTGACAATGCGACCGGCTCCTGGGGGCATATCAATGTGGACGATTTTAAAGAAGCCGACAACCTGGATGACCTGATACCTTTGATGCGGGATGGTTTCAGTTTATATGCCGATAAAGACAAACCTGTCTGGGGTTTTGCCGACACACATGCACATTGGGTGAATAATATCGGTCTGATGGGATTGATGCATGGAAGTGTTGGCAGAAATTACAGCACATCCAATGTAAGACTTGATATTAATAACTGTGATGGTTTTAATCATAACCTTCCCACTATCACACCGGGAATGTTAATTGCTCAAACAGAAAAAGCAGCCATGAACAGAATTTCTGAACGGCTTCTTGATCCCGGTAATGCACTTTGTATGGCTGGTGTAGTGGCTACCGGAATTGTTTTATGGCCTTCGGGTGTTGCTACGTTGGGTGGAGCCGGAGTAGGTGCCGGTCTTGGAGCATTGGGCACTGCAGTTTCGGGAGCCAGTGCCGGAACGGGTACACTTGATGGTTTAATAACAGGCGCTGTTTGGGGATTGGCTACCAATCCGGCTTTCCAGGTATGCGGTTATCTGTTTACAAAAGATGTGCTCGCAAAACATTACAATAATAATATTCCGGATAACAGACCAGAAGTAAGTAACTATGTGGACTTCCCAAGATGGAATACCATGTTTCATCAAACCATGCATATCACCTGGGTACGCCGCAGTTATGAAGGAGGGCAGAGACTGATGGTGGTGCCGGTGGGAGTGGCAAAAAGCTGGGAGTTTAATGTGTATAATGATGGCCATTTTGTTTCTTCCAAAATTCATATTGAAAATGAGATCAACGAACTGAAAAGAATTGTGAATGCCAACAGCGACTGGCTGGCCATTGCTTATACCCCGCGGGAAGCCAGGCAAATTATCCTCAATAACAAAATGGCAATAGTCATTGCCCTGGAGCAGGCAGAAGTGGGTAATTATTTCCCGGCTGTGAACGATGAGGTGAACTGGCTCTATAACCTGGGCGTGAGACATGTGTTCCCGATACATAATATTAACAACAGGCTTGGCGGAGCCGCCGTATTTAACTCTTCGCTGAATTCCTATAACGACCTCGTAAATCGTCCCGGGCCGGATGATATGATTATTGCGTTCAATGTAAAAGAAGGAGAAACACATGATGAAACCCGAACAACCGTAAAACTCGGCAGAACATTCATGCGCCAAAATCTCCGTTTATTCCCGGTAATCGGATTTGGCACTATCCCCTTCTTTTATTCAAATGATGTACCGGCCGATTATAATTATCCTTCATTCATTTCGCATAAGAACCGCAGAGGCCTGTTGCCAAGAGGAGAACAATACATCAATGAATTAATGAAAAAAGGAATGATCATTGAAGTGGATCATATGAGTGATGATGCACAGCAAACCAGCATGCAGCTACTGAACCGTTATCATTATCCCATGATATCCGGGCACAGCAACTTCAGGGAATTAAGAAGAGATGCGGATGAAACAGGAGGCGGCGATAAAGAAGCGAGGTTAAAAACAGAATTCACCATTTATGATTCAAGAGTGAATGATATCAGTAATGCAGGGGGAATGTTCGGCATCATGACACAGCAAAACAACATCAGGGCAGCTTCCGGTTGCCCGGTACCCAATAATTCTGCAGGAGGTTCTTCATCCTTTGCCCAGGCTTATTGGTATTTGCTTCAAAAAACCGGCGGACAGAAAGGAATTGCATTTGGTTCCGACTTTAATGGGTTTGCTCCGCAAATAGCCCCCCGGTTTGGCACCGAAGCTTCTTATATGCTGGAAGGAGATGATAAACTGAATTTCTCCATTCAAAATCCTGCTGAATACCTGGCTCCCTTACCAAACAATCGTTTAAGTAATGTTGGGCTTTTCTATAATCTTGGATGGTATAAGGTAAGAAGAAACCAGGCTTTTTCTCAAACAAACGGAGTACGATACGATTCGCCTATCAAAACATATCATTATCATCGTTTCCAGGCTCCCTCCTTTCTAACCTGGGAAGAAAGAGATATATGGGAAGCTATTGCCATTGCAAAAAGCGGTACAGATCCCGAACAGGCCTGGCAGCCCGGGGGTTTTATCAGCCCGGAGAGAACTTTTATCCAGCAACAAAAAATTAAAAATATTGCTCATGGTTTCAGAACAGCGCTTGACAACACTCAATGGCTTGATTGTCCCGACTATATATTGAAAGGAGAATGTCCGAATGAAAGAAAAGCCGCTTTTATGGCTGTACATGGGCTAAATGCATTGCTCCCATCACAAAGAGATGAAACAACGATGTCGCTCTATGTAGTGATGAAAAGAATTTATGACCTGTGGATGCAATTTGAAAATGGCCCTAATGAACCTATAAGAAGAAGTTTTGCCTATACCGGTGGAAGGGATTTTGATTTCAACCTGGATGGATTGGCCCATTATGGAATGTACCCGGACCTGATCCAGGATTTAAAAAACAACGGATTCAGCCCGGACCAGCTGCGGCCATTGTTTATGGCTACTGAGCAATACCTTAAAATGTGGGAACAGGCTGACGCGGCAAAAGCCAATGTGAGAAATTAAATGAGTCTGCTTCAAAGAATCAATTCATCCCGCCCAGCATTTCTTCCAGCTTCATCACCAGTTCTGTTTTGGTGATAGGTATACCCATTATTTTGTTATACCCTTTTGCATCCACAAAATAAACGTCACGGATGATTTTTATCAGCTGGCCGTTATTGATCTCGGGGATCAAAATGGTTTCAAAATTTTTGATCATATCACCCAGGTTCTTCGGGAAAGGGCGGATATAACGCAGGTGTGCATGACTGATTGCATGACCTCTTGCCTGCATTTCCGCAACGGCCGATTTGATGGCCCCGTAGGTTGAACCCCATCCCAGCACCAGTATCTTTCCTTTCGATGGACCGCTATCAAGTTGTTGTTCCGGAATATCATCCGCGATCTTATCAACTTTGGCTTGTCTTATTTTCACCATGAGCTGGTGATTTTCCGGCTCGTAGTTTACGTTACCCGTTTCATTCTGTTTTTCAATCCCCCCTATCCGGTGTTCCAGCCCGGCAGTTCCGGGTACGGCCCAGGGCCTTACTAACTTCTCATCCCTTTTATATGGCAGAAATTTTTCTTCGCCTTCATCCAAACCTTTTTTGAAAGAAACTTTTATTTCGGGAAGATCTTTTGATTGAGGAAATTTCCAGGGTTCAGCTCCGTTCGCAATATAACCGTCGCTTAAAAAAATGACGGGTGTCATATGCTGAACAGAAATTCTTGCGGCTTCATACACCACATCAAAACAATCGGTGGGTGTACTGGCTGCGATAACGGGCATGGGGCATTCGCCGTTTCTTCCGTAATAAGCCTGCATCAGGTCACTTTGTTCCGTTTTGGTAGGCAAACCGGTGGAAGGTCCGCCCCGCTGAATATTAATAATGACCAATGGGATCTCCAGCATCACAGCCAATCCCATGGCTTCGGCTTTTAATGCCATACCGGGACCGGATGTAGTGGTGACACCCAATGCGCCTCCGTATGATGCGCCGATAGCAGAAGTAATGGCGGCAATTTCATCTTCGGCCTGGAATGTTCTCACGCCAAAATTTTTATACCGCGACAGGTCATGCAAAATATCCGATGCCGGTGTGATGGGATAGGAACCGAGGAACAAGGGTAACCCGCTTTTTTGCGATGCAGCGATCAAGCCGTATGCCACAGCCTGGTTGCCCATGATGGAACGATAAGTGCCCGGATCCATCTTTGCCTTCTCCACTTTATACGTGGTGGTGAATGTTTCCGTGGTATCGCCGTAATTATAACCGGCCTGCAACGCTTTAATATTACTGTTCAGGATATCATCTTTTTTACCGAATTTTTCTTTCAGGAAATTGATCGTGCTGTCCATATCCCGGTTGTACATCCAGTATAAGAATCCGAGTACAAACATATTCTTGGCCCGGTCCTTTTCTTTCATACCAAGCGTAATATCCTTCAATGCTTCGCGGGTCATTTTCGTCACATCCATTTTGATCACTTCATAATTTCCCAGGGTCCCGTTCTCCAATGGATTTTCACCTTCGGGATAATTGGCGAGACGAAGATTCTTTGCATCGAAGCCATCGGTATTGGCAACGATCTTTCCTCCTTTTTTCAACCCGTTCAGATTTACTTTCAGTGCAGCCGCATTCATGGCCACCAGCACATCACAGGCATCGCCGGGAGTAAAGATCCTGTCGCTGGAGAATCGAAGCTGGTATCCGCTCACACCGGGTAAAGATCCCTGCGGTGCCCTGATCTCGGCCGGGAAATCGGGAAAGGTGGCAAGGTCAATTCCCAATAAAGCCGTATTGTTGGAAAATTGTGTTCCGGTCAATTGCATTCCATCGCCGCTGTCCCCGGCAAATTTGATGACAACATCGTGTAATAATTCCTGCTTTCTGTTGATCATATTTTCAATTATGCTGCAAATGTATGACAGTTTCGCTGATCAGGGGATGATGCACATGATGAAGAAGGAATATTTTAAAAAAACAAAGGCCGGGCCCTAAGACCCGGCCGGTGGAATAGGCTGGAAGTCCGAAACCAGCTTGCATAAACCCTATGTCCACGTATGACGACTAAACCAAAACATTCAAAAAATATACAATAACAAAACAACCAGTAAAATAAAAAGGGAGATGAATAACCATACGTACTGTTTTCTTTTATAAAGCCTGTATCCCTTATCCCTTTGCATGCAATCGATTTAAAAGGCCGACAGGAATGTCCTTTTCCATCCTGCACCGGTTTTGATATAGATATAATTATTGTCCCAGGCCATATCACCCACATTGCCGTTTGGGTCGGCGCTGTTTGCAGGCGTATAGGCCGTTCTCATTCTTAACTGGTTGTAACCCGTGGGACCATTTACATCCAGTTGTGCCGATGGAGTGATTGTATTGATCCCGGTTTTTCCGTTATCAACCCGCATCACCAGTCCCCAGCCAACACCGGTATTTCCCCAGAGACCAATTGTGTTATCACTTTGCATGCCCACGAATGCCATATCATTGGCGGGTGTATTCTGGTAAAACCATATTCCTGCGGAGGCTTCACTTCCCTGTCTTAAACGAACCCTTCCGTTCACATCCATTTTATAGGATGGGGCGCTTACGCCAATACCGACACTTACACTGTTATTGCCCAGCACCAATGCATTGCTGGCTGAAACATTTGCATTGGCGCCGATGGCGGTGGCGTTTGTCAGAACACCTGTAACACCGGCATGAAAACCGATCAGGGTATTGGAAGAACCGGTTGTATTGCCCGAACCCGATGCCGATCCGATAAATGTATTTTGATTGCCGCCGGTATTAAAAAAACCAGCGTGATCACCGGCAAAAACATTGTCAGATGATGTGGTCGACGAACCGGAATAAGCTCCCAGAAATGCATTGGCGCTGCCGGTTAAATTACCCAGGCCCGATTGGTAACCGATAAAAACATTGAGGCCGCCCGTTGTATTGGCTTCACCGGAACGGGCGCCATAAAAACAATTATTGCTTGCGCTTGTATTGGCAAAACCGCTGCGGTTCCCGGTAAACACATTATTATTTCCAGTTGTGTTGGAATTACCGGAATAAGTTCCGGAAAATGAATTCTGATACCCGTCCGTATTGGCATAACCCGATGCATAACCAAAGAAAGAATTCTGGTATCCTGTTGCATTATTGTAACCGGAGTAGGAACCAGAAAAGTTATTATAGTCTCCCACGGTATTGAAATAACCCGAGAAGGAGCCGCTGAATGAATTGTATTTGCCAATACTATTATTAAATCCCGCCTGGTAACCGCTGAAATGATTGTTATCTCCCGTAGTATTATTAAACCCGGATTGGTAACCAATGAAAGTATTGTTAACTGCCGTGGTATTATTGTACCCGGAGGCATCACCTAAAAAAGTATTTCTTGATCCGCCGGTATTTGAAAAACCGGCCACGCTGCCAAGAAATGTATTGAAAGTTCCCAGGTCGGTTGCATTGCCGCTTTTATAACCTGCGAAACAATTTCCCATACCGGTAGTATTGGCTGCGCCTGACTGAAACCCGATGAACACATTCTGCGTGCCTGTTGTGTTGACCTCTCCTGACTGCGCCCCGTAAAAGCTATTATCACTTGCTGTTGTATTGGCAAAACCGCTCCGGTAACCGGTAAACACATTATTATTTCCCGTTGTATTGGAATTTCCGGCATAGGTCCCGGTAAATGAATTCTGGTACCCGTCCGTATTGGCATAACCCGATGCATAACCGAAGAATGAATTCCGGTATCCCGTTGCGTTGTTATAACCGGAATAGGAGCCATTGAAAGAATTATAGTCGCCGACCGAATTCAGGAAACCGGAAAAAGAGCCGCTGAATGTATTGTTCTTTCCTATCGTATTGGTATAACCGGACCGGTTGCCTGAAAAGTAATTATTATCCCCGCTGGTATTATTATATCCGGAATTATACCCGATAAAAGTGTTATTGTCGGCAACGGTATTATTGTATCCCGCGGCATTTCCTAAAAAAGTATTCCTGGAACCACTGGTATTTGCAAAGCCGGACAGGCCGCCCATGAATGTGTTGTAGAAGGAAGGATTTGCCGAGTTCCCGCTTTTATATCCCACAAAACAGTTCCCCAGCCCTGTACTGTTTGCCATGCCCGACTGAAACCCGATAAAAACATTTTGTGTCCCGGTAGTATTGGCTTCTCCCGACTGAGTACCATAGAACGAATTTTCACCGGCTGTTGTATTGGAAAACCCGCTGCGAAAACCGGTAAATACATTATCATTTCCGGTTGTATTTGAATTACCGGCATAGGTCCCTGCAAATGTATTTTGAATGCCTTCCGTATTGGAGCCACCGGAAGCATATCCAAAAAAAGAATTCCGGTAACCCCATGTATTGGCATAGCCTGAATAGGAACCGCCGAATGTATTATAATCTCCCGCAGAATTGGTATATCCGGAATAGGCGCCGGTAAATGAATTGTTCTTGCCGATGTTGTTATTATAACCGGCCATATGCCCGCTGAAATGATTGTTATCTCCAATTGTATTATTATATCCCGATTGATACCCGATGAATGTATTGTTAATGGCCGTGATATTGGAACGGCCCGCTCCGTGCCCGATAAAGATATTCCTTGATCCTGTTGTATTGTTGTTGCCGGATTCCAGCCCGATCGCCAGATTATCTGCTCCGGTGGTGTTGGTATAACCGGATAGGTTACCGATAAAATAATTCCTGTTGCCCGGTGACTGGGTATTAAACCCGGCCCATTTCCCGATAAAAATATTTTCACTGTAATTCATTCCGTTCTTACCCGCTCCCGAACCGATCGCAATATTATTGTTCCCCATGGTATTGTTCATACCCGCACCGGTTCCGGCATAAACATTATGGCTTCCGCCGGTATTCATCCGTCCCGAGGAGTCGCCGATGAATGTATTGTTGATTCCATCGGTAAAAGAAAAACCCGCATGCACTCCAATAAATATATTGGCGGTCCCCTTATTTCTTAAAACATATTGCTGGTTGATCTTATATCCATTATTGGCAGTCACTCCCACATCGCCGTTTACTTCCAGTTTTATCAAAGGTGATGAAACCCCGATGCCAAAATTTCCATTGGAAAGAAGTCTTGCATTTTCTATATTGTTGGTTCTGAAAACAAGGTCCTGTGCATCTGCAGTGCCGATAAAATGTACATTACTGTTTGTTCCGGTATTCCCGGCAATGGTCCATCCCGAAGAAGGATTCAGTAAAGGGACCCAGTTGGGTGCAGGAGGCGGACCCGAGTTGTAATAGAATTTGTCTTCACCCGCTCCATAAACAAAGACCAGCAGCCCGGTTGCCGGACTCATGATCGCATTTCGCTCCGCAACGGACATTCTCGGGATCAACAATCCTTTATTATTGGATACAAGGTCCAATACCGCTGATGCATCCGGATTCGGAGTATTAATTCCAACCGATTGCGAGAACAACGGGGTTGATGCTGACAGTAAGAATACCCATAATATCAAAATCCTCATTGAACTGTGCATCATTTATTACAGTTATAAATTATCAATTGGTGATTTTTACCATTTTCATTTCAAAGCCTTTCATTGACACCGCATAAATGAAATGAACCAGCTTGTACGGACTTCCTCCCTGCACATCATCCTTATCATCGAGTTTGCCCTGTATCGCGGAAAGCCAGAAAGTATAATCCGTGTCCGGGTAACTGCCGGTTGATTCTATTTCCCAGAAAGGAAAATTTCTTGCCTCATTATTATAAGGAATATCCATTGTCCGGGAAGAAGATCTTTTATGTTCCATTGTAAATGTGATATCATTCACATCCAGGGATGACTCCGCATCCGTGAATGGCTGGCAGGAAGAAGGAAATACAATAGCCATTTCTTTTCTCTCCAGTCTTCTTGTCCAGGATGATGGCTGTATTAACAGGATGGAAGAATACGAAAGGTTTTCTTTGGGAATAACCAGCTGGCCCTTTTCGTTTTTACTTCCGCTCAGTTGCCAGTCAAAGATCATGTCCTTGTCGCCATAGTCTTTGAATTGCCGGATGGTAACAACCAAAGTATAACGCATCCCGTTTTCTTTCACTTCGTATTCCAGTTTTGTTCCTTCCCCGATGATATGAAGACTGGTTTGCGACCGGCCAACAATTGAAACAGCTGTCATGATCAGTATTAAAAAAGTTTTCATGTCAATACACGGATTTTTTACCGGGCCCCGGCATTGCCGCAATCAATATCCGTTCCGCTGTCCACTGAATGAGGTTGTGTCTTTGTGTATTTTCCCCCGATGTATTCCTGTACAAACGTGAGACTGTAAAACACGCAATCTCCATCCGGTTTTTTTACCGACACGGCGCCATTGATCTTCCTGTCCGTGATGGCACCTGAAATGGGATGACGGTATAAGGTCCATCCGCTTTCGGTAATGACAGCTTTCACCGGAGTACCGGGCAAACCCCGGTTGTTAAGCATCACCTTTGCCGCTGCAATCATTTCTGCTTCGAGTGCAGGATTATTCATAGCAGGCTTCGGCAGGAATACATTTTTCAATGCCCTTTTGCGATAGGCACCGATCACCCCGGCCAAACCTTCCTGTCCTTCACTGCAATCAACCTGGCAGGTACCGGTGCCGAGATCGCGGCGGTAGCTCATGAATATGGTACTGAACCGGAAAGTGATCTCGTGTTCCCGTGGCGAACATTGTGATAACATCGTTGCATATTTTACAGCGCCTGCACAATCCTGTGCCGTTTCCGGGTTGGGAAGAATTTCTATGGGTACATAAGTGCTTTGCTGCATTTTGGCATCCATCGGGAATTCATAGCTGCCCATTTCGTTGCCATCCATGAATAAGGTGATGACCATCGTGGTTTGACCGACAGCAGCTCCGTCTGACAATTCTTTTACGGTTCCCTTCAGGTAAACCATACCATATATATGATCCTTTAAAGTAAAGTTGCTGACACTGGTAGAAGCATTCTCCTGTTTTGGAATGATCGGGTTCCTGCTTAATATGATCTTTCCTGTATTGGCTTTATGATAAGGGCTGCTGTACACGCTGCCCATGGCCGCGTCTATTTTTGCGGAAAGCTTATCGCATTCTGCCAGTAATTTTTTCCCGCCGGCATGATCCGGGATAAAAGCAAGAATACTTTTAGCCATCATGGTTGCGATGTCTGCATTTTCATTCGTAGCCACCATATCCTTCCGCTGCATGCTGCTGTAGGAATTTTCAAGCGCTTCATTACCCGAGCGAAGGAGAAAATCGGCAAATTCGGTGAACTTCGGGATCAGCTTATTGTAAAAATCATCGATATCATCTTCAATATCGTTGTTTGTTTTCAGGTCGGGATATTGCAGCAGCAGCTCGTCAATTTTTTTCCTGCTGCCTGCATAATCTGCTTCCATCACTTCATTATAAAAACGTTCGGCATCACTTTTAAACTGCGTGTACATTCTTCCGCCCCAGGTGGAGGGTATCACCCGGTTGCATTCATACACTCTTTTGCGTATATAAGCAATGGCCTCATCCTTTGATTGGGCTTTTTGTGTTTTGGAGGCAATGGCTTTTTCGGCATTACCGAGATCGTTCTCATATTTACCGAGGTCGGCTGCAGGATAATCCTTTTTTATTTCATTCAGGCGTTGCCGGGCAAGCCGGATGGCGCCTTTGGCAAAATCCAGTTCATTTGAGGCCATTAAGGATTTGATGTTGGAAATATCATCTTTCAGGTGATTGATCAAACGGGTGTATTCCTCTCCTGAAGTATCTGCAACATTGTTGTTGCCTGTTACAGTATGGTTGTTTTCAACAGGGTCATTGGTTTTTGTTTTCATTTCATTTATTTTTTCTTTGGCGTTTTTGGTTGAAATTTTCGGGAATTGCGCCCGGAGGCTGACCAGGCAACATGACGTGATCACAAGGATCAGCAAGAGGGACTTTTTCATGGTTACAAATTTTTTTTTATGAAAGGGTTTATGCATCCGTTTATTGGCGAAGTTTTGTTTCCAGTTCCTCCACTTTCTTTTTCAGTTGTTCGATGATTGATTGCTGCTCCTGCATGGCTTTCACCAGGGGCACTACAAACTGCGAGTAAGCCAGGCTATAGGTTTCCTGTTCGTTTTTCGGCTTTACGATACCGTTAAAATCATACCCGCTTTCCCGCGCAGCTTTTTCCACTTCCTGGGCGATGAAACCGCTCTGCCGTATTTTCTCACTTTCGGAATAATCCACCGAGGCCAGGCGGGCCGCTGATCTTTCACCGGAAATGAATGCTTCATATTTCGCGGATTCAAAATTGTAAATAACGGGGCGCAGGCGCAGGATGAAATCAAGACCTTTCACAGTCTCGGTCACCTGCTTTTTGAATCGCCCGTCTGATGGAAATGTGTAAGCTACCTGTCCTTCGATAACGGTAACGGCGGCATTGCCAAGACGGATCTTATTGCTTGCATTGGCAATGGCCCCGTTACCAAGAGCCGTTGCATTGGTCAATCCGCCGGCAGAAACATTTGCCAGGTATCCTATTGCGGTATTGTTATTACCGGTTGTATTATTATAAAGCGCCTGGAAACCCAATGAAGTATTATTATTACCGGTTGAGTTCAGGTAAGCAGCCTGGTATCCTGCCGAAGCATTATTGGTGCCGCTGGTATTGGAATATAATGCATTGGCACCCATGGCCGTGTTCTGGGAGGCGTTGTTATTATACAAAGCATAGTAACCATAAGCCGCATTGTTATTCCCCGTATTATTCAAATACATGGATTGGTAACCTGCTGCGGTATTAAGACCCCCGGTATTGGTATACAATGCATCCGAACCCACTGCAACGTTGCCGCCTCCCGATACATTATTATACAGCGAAAAGGAACCGACTGCCGTATTGCTATTGCCGGTGGTATTTTTATACATGGAATAAACCCCATCAGCCGTATTATCATCGCCATCGATGTTTTTATTCTGGGCATAAGATCCTGTTGCTGTATTTCTGAAACCGATCGTGTTTAATTCAAGGGCGAATGCCCCGCTTGCTGAATTTAAATAACCGGTGGTGTTGGTATATAAAGCCACATTACCGATAGCCGTATTGGAGCCGCCTGTATTAAAATACAATGCTTCTGTTCCAACCGCTGTATTATAATCGGAAGCTGTATTGGAATAGAGGCTATTGGTACCGATGGCCGTATTGGAAATACCGGTAATATTGGAAAACCCGGATTTGTATCCCAAAAAACTGTTGTAACCGGCGAATGTTGTATTATATCCCGACTGGTAACCGAAAAATGAATTGTATGCCCCGCTTGAAAGATTATATCCTGTCTGGTGACCCACTGCCGTATTTCCGCCAAGTCCGCCATCCTGGTTGAACAAGGCATTATGCCCGATAGCAACCTGGCCATTTGAGTTGATTGCATTGGCCAGCGCACTGGTACCCATGGCCACATTATTACCGCCGGTTTGATTGGATAATAACGCATTCGAACCTACAGCCACATTCATGCTCCCCGTTGTAGTGGAATATAAAGCAGACAATCCAACTGCCACATTGTTTCCGCCGGTACTATTTGAGTACAATCCATTTGTTCCGATAGCTGTATTGTTCTGTCCGGTTGTTGTTGAATAGCCTGAATGATATCCAAAAAAACTGTTGTTGACCGACGTGGTTGTACTAAAACCGGATTCAAATCCGTAAAATGAGCTGGATCCGCCGGTGGTCATGTTATGTCCTGTTTTGAAACCGGTGGCTGTATTGCCGCCAACTCCCCCGACCAGGTTATATAATGAACGGTAACCAATGGCTACCTGCTCGGACGAATTAGGACTGCTTTCCAGGGCCGATGCACCGATGGCTACGTTATCATAACCTGCTGTATTTAAAAATAAGGCACCTCTACCCAGCGCCACGTTGCGGTAACCTGTCGTATTGCTCCCGGATGCATTGGCTCCAACCGCTGTATTATCGGCCCCGGTGGTATTACTATACATTGAATAAAAACCAAGGGAAGTATTATACCCCCCTGATGTATTACTGCTGAGCGATGATACACCCAAAGCTGAATTACCATCGCCGGTTGTACTGCTGATAAGCGTATTGGCGCCTACTGCGGTATTGGCATAACCGGTTGTATTGTTAAAACCGGAAGAAGCTCCGAAATAAGAATTGGAATTGCCTGTAGTATTCGCATTCCCGGAATAATATCCAAAAAATGAATTGTTGGTTCCGGAATCAGTGTTGCTTCCCGAATAGATCCCGGTAAACGTATTTTGAAAACCCGTTGTCAGGCCGGTTCCTGTATAAGGCCCCACGAGCAGGTTATTTGAACCCACACCCGGTGTAACGGCCAGTACCGTTGTGGTACGTATGCGGTAAACGGAATCGGTATTAATGCTCCCGTTCTTTACATCCAGTTTGAATACCGGCGTGGTTGTTCCGATTCCTACATTCTGCGCGGCCGCACCGAGGCTTAAAAAAATAAAGGCGGAAAAAATAAAATTTGTTTTCATGTGTTTTTGATTACAGATTAAAATTCTATAATAATAAGCAGGGCCGGGGAGCCAATAATCCAATGGCGGTTTTGAATTGGGGAATGAATAGAACGGATGATTTTGCGGCCGACCTGTAAAAAATGAACGGAAAAACACTATTCAAACCCAAGCCGCCATTTCTCAAGTCAAAAGCGCCTTCCTTTAATTTCCCTACGTGTTTTCCGGTAGTTCCCTGAGATTTGTACTGAATGAATCCAGTAAGCAAACCGGCTATTAACCATCCGCAACCCGTTCCGGCCAGTTACTGTTTTTTAACCCGTTTTAAAAAATGACTATGAAAGTTGGAAACAAGAATTCCCCGCTGGATGGACAATTGCTACTGTTTATTGTTTTAATGATCCTGCTGGCCATGCTCATCTATACCCGTTAACAGCACAAGAAGCAGGATTTTTCCAACCATAGTTACAATTCAGTAATTTTAAAAGAAAGATCAATTTCCCGCATGCGAATGGGCTTGTTATTATCCTGTTTTTTTTATACGGCGGGAACCCTTGCCCAGGATTATAATGCAAGGGTTTTTACTTCCAATGACGGTTTACCCATTACCTGTTTATCCTCCGTCTATTTCGACAGGCAGGGTTACCTGTGGACAGGCAGTCCATCCGGTTTTTCCCGTTTCGACGGCAGGTCATTTACCAATTATGGCTACCGCGAAGGCTTGAAAGAACTGAATGCGGGATTCATTTTTACTGACAAACAACAGCGGGTATGGGGAACCACCGTGAACCATATTCATCTTTTTCAAAATAATAAGTTCACCAATGTGCCGGTGAAGGGTTTACCCAAATTGAATTACCTGTATTGTTTTACCCAGTTGCTTGACGGAAATATCGTATTCAGTTGTGACCAGGGAACATTTGCCTATGACGGGAAATTATTTGTACCCTTTTCATTGTATGGATTCCCTGCCAATTCAATCTTCAGAACCATTCTTGCGCTCCCGGATGGAAGATTGATCGTAAATACCACCGAAGCTATT
>CAZQGZ010000070.1:0-16551 GCA_964592935.1 uncultured Chitinophaga sp.
GAACCCGTATCACCACCGTGAAAGGGTGGTGTCCTAGCCCTTAGACGAACGGGCCGTTTAAAGGACGGCAAAGATAGTCTTGCTCAGCTTTTTAGCCAAATTAAATCCGGGTGATGTGAAGCCTGACTGCCGGTAGGCAGGGATTCTCCACAAAACTGTGTGCATATCCCCGGGCAAAGCAAAGGATCATACCTTATAATATTATATAGAAGACTCCCCCTCCTGGTTCAGCCCCTTTTCCCAAATCTGATACAGGTAAACATCTTCCCATTTCTTACCTTCGCACCTCATTATTAAAATAAATTCTATTTATATGAGCACAGTTCGGGTTGCAATTAATGGTTTCGGCCGGATCGGCCGCCTGGTCTATCGCCAGATCTATAAAATGGATGGCATTGATGTCGTTGCCGTCAATGACCTCACCAGTCCAAAAGTGCTGGCGCACCTCTTAAAATATGACAGCGCCCAAGGCCGCTTTGATGCCGATGTAAAATCTACCGACAATTCTATCGTGGTGAACGGGGATGAAGTAAAAGTCTATGCACAGAAGAATCCTGCAGAGATCCCCTGGAAAAGTCATGAAGTGGATGTGGTGCTGGAATGTACCGGCTTCTTTACCGATAAAGACAAAGCCATGGCTCACATTACCGCCGGCGCTAAAAAAGTGGTGATCTCGGCACCCGCTACCGGTGATCTGAAAACGGTAGTGTTTAACGTAAACCATTCTATTCTCGATGGCAGCGAAACCATCATTTCCTGCGCCTCCTGCACCACCAATTGCCTGGCCCCGATGGCAAAAGTTTTGAATGATCAGTTCGGTATCGTCACCGGTATCATGACCACCATCCATGCCTATACCAATGATCAGAATACGCTCGATGCCCCTCATCCGAAGGGGGATCTTCGCAGGGCCAGGGCCGCTGCCGCTAATATTGTTCCCAATTCAACCGGTGCCGCCAAAGCGATCGGCCTCGTGTTGCCCGAATTAAAGGGAAAATTGGATGGCGGCGCACAAAGGGTTCCGACGATCACGGGTTCTTTGACCGAACTGACATCTATCTTAAGCAGGAAAGTAACGGCCGATGAGATCAATGCCGCAATGAAAGCCGCCAGCAATGAAAGTTTTGGTTATACTGAAGATGAAATCGTGAGCAGCGATATCATCGGTATCCATTTCGGTTCCCTGTTTGATGCCACGCAAACCAAAGTGATGACCGCGGGTGATCAGCAACTGGTGAAAACAGTGAGCTGGTATGATAATGAAATGAGTTATGTGAGCCAGTTGGTGAGAACCGTGCACTATTTTGCGAAGCTTATCAGTTAGGAATTGTTTGATTGTTTAATGGTTTTATTGCTGGATGGTTGGGTTCTGATTTGGCAAGACTCACTATAACTTCAGGCTAACAATCAAACAATAGAACAATCAAGCAATTCAAAATAATAATTGAATGCCTCCTGTCCGGGGCATTTTTCTATTCCATAACAATCAAACAATATAACAATTCAACAATCTCCATAGGAATTTTCAATTACTTTTGAACTTCAAACTTCCGATATGTCGAAATTTTCCGATCACAACTTCAAAGGACAGAAAGCGCTGGTCCGCGTGGATTTTAATGTACCCCTGAATGATAAATATGAGATCACTGATGATTCCAGAATGAGGGCCGCCATACCCACCATCAAAAAAATACTCGGCGATGGCGGGATGGTGATCTTAATGAGTCATTTCGGCCGGCCCAAAGCAGGTCCGGAGGATAAATATTCGCTGAAGCACCTGGTAAAACATTTACACGGACTGCTTAACCAGCAACCAGCAACCAGCATCCAGCATCCAGTCCCCGTTCATTTTGCCAACGATTGTATCGGCGAGCAGGCTTATCTGACAGCAGGTATGATGCGCCCCGGTGAAATTTTATTACTGGAAAATCTTCGCTTTCATAAAGAAGAGGAAAAAGGTGACCTGGTATTTGCTGAAAAACTTTCAAAACTCGGGGATGTATGGGTAAATGATGCTTTTGGCACAGCGCACCGGGCACATGCTTCCACTGCGATCATCGCCCGTTTTTTCCCTCCCGAAAAAAGAATGTTTGGCTTGCTCATGGAAGGAGAAGTGGCCAGTGCTGAAAGAGTTTTGCACCAGGCTGAAAAACCTTTTGTTGCCATTATCGGGGGTGCCAAAGTAAGCGACAAGATCCTGATCATTGAAAATTTACTGGAGAGAGCAACGGATATCATTATCGGAGGGGGAATGGCTTATACATTCATGAAGGCAGGGGGAGGAACTATTGGAGGTTCATTATGTGAAACGGACCGGATCCAAACAGCGCTTGATATTTTAAAAAAGGCAGAAGAGAAGGGTGTTAATATTCACCTGCCTTCTGATTCGGTTATTGCCGATAAGTTCGCCGCTGATGCGCAAACGTCCATGGCGCCGAGCAATCATATCCCGGACGGATGGATGGGCCTGGATATCGGCGCCAACGCCTGCGAACAGTTTGCTAACGTCATCAAACATTCGAAAACTATATTATGGAACGGGCCGATGGGTGTTTTTGAAATGCACAATTTTCAGCATGGGACCAGAAGCATTGCTCATGCAGTCGCCGAGGCTACCGGTAAAGGCGCATTTTCCCTCGTCGGGGGTGGTGATAGCGTGGCGGCTGTGAACCAGTTCGGCTTTGCTGATAAGGTAAGTTATGTCTCCACCGGCGGCGGCGCCATGCTGGAATATTTTGAGGGAAAATTATTGCCCGGAATAGCTGCGGTAGATTCTTAAGAATTGTATTGTCATCCTGAGAGAAACGAAGGATCGAAGGGAAATTATTACCCGGCATTGCCGCAGTTCAGTCATAATTTTCCCGTATTTCTTTTACTACTTTTGCCCATCTAAAATTTTATTTATGAAAAAGAATTGGCTTATACCGGTCCTGGTATTTTTTATCAGCGGAAATTTATCCGCACAGAAAATAATCCCTATTGAATACAACGGGAAAAAATACGAGGTGCTTGATATGACCTCCAAAGGAAAAGTTATGTGGGGCGGTTACGAGGAAATTCCGCTCAGCGCAGCAAAAAGTGAATCCGACGGGGAGGCAAATACCAAAGCCATTGTTTTGGCGGTGGGCAATAATAATGATTATGAAGGCAAGCCCTATGCGGCTAAACTTTGTAACGATGCCACCGATGGAGGAAAAGATGACTGGTACCTCCCGTCCAAAATGGAAGCGGACGCCATATTTGCCTTTAAAGAAAAATTTAATGTGGAGGAAAGAGGTACAATCTGGACATCCACGGAGACCGGGGGAACCCAGGCGGCCACCAAATACTGGTACACAGGCGCTTTCTATAACCAGCAGAAAGTGGATACTTACCAGTTTGTATGTATCCGGAAAGTGGAATAGCGTAAAATTAATATACCGTCATGGAGGTTGTGCCGGTTAAATAAATAATCAGGTATAAGAAAGTTTTTCATTTCCAGTTTAAACTTCACTTTCTTATTCCTAATTTTTTATTTCTTATTACTTATTTCAACGATCTTATCATCGTTCCCTCCATTACTTGTACAGATATAAACTTTTCCACCCGGAGATATGCATATATCTCTCATCCGGCCATAATCATTCCGGAAATATTCATTGGTTTCAGTAATACCGGTATGATTTTCATCCAGCTTCATCTGGTAAAGTCTCGCATTTTTTAAGGCTACCATCAGCAATGAATTTTTCCATTGCGGGATCAGGTTATTATTATAATAATCCAGGCCACAAACGGCTGCCGTGGGGGTCCACGCTTTTATAGGTTCTTTTACATTATTTGCATTGCAGAATTTCTTTTCTCCGGGTTCATTGCAGAATCCCCGCACATCCGGCCATCCGTAATTTCTTCCTTTTTCAATGATATTTATTTCATCATCGGTATCGGGTCCGTGTTCAGAACTATACATATAATTATTTGCAAAGACCAAACCCTGTGCATTACGATGTCCAAAACTCCAGAAGGGATTCCCGGCAACCGGGTTATCAGCCGGAATGGTGCCATCCAAATTCACACGCAGGATCTTTCCATTTAAGGACGATCGGTTTTGAGGCTGCGATTGATCGGAAGCATCACCCGTGGTGATGAATAATTTCCGGTCGGGAGTTATCAATAACCGGCAACCGTTGTGAATGGAGGAAGCATGGATATTGTCAATTATGGTAACAGGGTTGATCAGTGTATTCCCGTTATATGTAAACCGGACGATTTTTTCGCGGTAATCACCTTCATTATTGTAATCATAAGCCACAAAGACATGGGGGTTTTTCGAAAAATCGGGATGAAGCGCCATCCCCAGCAAGCCCCCTTCACCATTGGAAACAACTTCATCGATAGTATAAACTGGTTTTACCGACCCGGTTGCCGGGTTCACCCGGCTGATCTTTCCCCCCCGTTCCGTCATCCATATAAAATGATCCGGGCCCCACAAAATTTCCCAGGGGTAATTCAGTCCGCTGACCAGTACGGTATCTTTTATAACGGCCGATCCGGGTGATTGGGTATTTCCGGGATTTTTGACCGTATTCCCGCATTGTATAACTATAAACGACAATAAGATCATTAATAAACCAGGACTCTTACCGGGCAGTTGCATAAAAAAATTTGAATTTACTGTTCAGGGTGACGTCACAGAGATACCAATTTAGTTGATTCACCGGTAAAAAGATTTGACCAACCGAAAATTTACCTTGCTGATTGGTCAAAAGTGGTAATTTTATTCTTCAATAAAACTTATAACAATGAAAGGAACCCGTAATCTGACATTATTAATTGTACTCGGACTTGTCCTCATACTGGGCGTGTGGGGCTGCAGCGGTTATAACGGCCTCGTAAAAGGCGATCAGAATGTAAAAAAAGTATGGGGCAATGTGGAAACGAACTACCAGCGCCGGACTGACCTGTACAGCAGCGTGATCAAAACAATCGAGGCTTCGGCCAATTTTGAGAAATCATTGTTGAAAGATGTGGTGGAAGCCCGGGCGAAGCTGGGTGCGGTGACCGTGAACGTGAATGACCAGGAAAGTTTGGATAAATACCAGCAGGCGCAGGGACAGATGAGAGGTGCATTTTCCAATTTAATGGGATACGTGGAGAATTACCCGGATATCAAATCCACCAAGGCCTTCCAGGATTTCCAGGCCCAGATCGAAGGCACGGAGAACCGCATCAATGTGGCCCGCCAGGATTATAACAAAGCAGTGGAAGGATATAATCTTAAAGTAAAAAGATTTCCCAATAATATGCTGGCAGCTATTTTTGGATTTAAAGAAAAAGCCTATTACAAGGCAGATCCAGGTTCTGAAAAGAACCCGGATGTAAAATTTGATATTAAATAAATGGCGATACCCCGGATGCTTTCCTTTCTAAGGAAGAAAAAAATATTCTTCACGGAAGAAGAAACCAGGATTATTGTCAAAGCGATCCGTCATGCCGAAAATCAAACCAGCGGCGAGGTAAGGGTTTACGTGGAGAGCCGCTGCAGCTGGGTGGATGCGATCGACCGGGCCAAAGAAATTTTCTTCTCCTTAAAGATGGATAAAACGGAACAGCGCAATGCAGTTCTCGTTTATGTTGCTGTCAAAGACCGACAGCTGGCGGTCTATGGTGATGAAGGGATCCATCAAAAAGTGGGAGATGCTTACTGGAACAAAGTGGTCGGTGAAATGCTGGCCAGCTTTAACGCCAGTAATTATGCAGAGGGAATCGGCAATTGTGTGATCCAGATCGGGGATGCGCTCAAAACTCATTTTCCTTATACCAGGGAAACGGATAAAAACGAATTGCCCGACGAGATTGTTTTCGGAAGGTAGACCCTATGAAAAAATTATTATTTATATGCAGTCTTTTATTTTCGGTCAGTGTTTCGGCACAGATCGAAAAAATAATTCCGGCCAGGCCAAGCCCTCCCAAACTGGTCAATGATTTTACCGGCACGCTGACACCGCAGCAAATCGCCGCTTTGGAAGACAAGCTGGTTGCGTATGATGACAGTACATCCAACCAGGTTGCCGTGGTGATCATTCCCACCACCGGGGATTATTCCGTGGAAGAAATCGGGCTGGAGATCATCCGTCGCTGGGGAGTGGGGAATAAGGATAAGAATAACGGTATTGTATTGCTGGTGGCCAAAGATGACCGGAAGCTGAGAATTGAAGTGGGTTATGGGCTGGAGGGAGCCGTACCGGACGTAACGGCAAAGAGTATCATCGAAAATTATATCACTCCCAATTTCAAAGAGGGTAATTATTACCGGGGTCTCGATGAAGGAACCGATGCCATCATCCGGGCGGCGGCCGGTGAATACAAGGCCCCTGCCAACTATGGCAGCAAAAAGAAGAAGGGATTTGGTGCCTGGGGAACTATTGCCATCATTATTTTTTTTATTTTATTATCCCTGTTCGGAGGTAGCACCGGTGGTGGTACATATGTATCAAGAGGAGGATTCAGGGGCTGGACCGGTGGTGGAGGCTGGTCCGGCGGTGGCGGCGGCGGTGGCGGTGGCGGATTCGGCGGATTTGGCGGCGGTGGTGGCGGCGGCGGCGGCGCCAGCGGGGGATGGTAGCTGAAAAATTAAAAACAGAGAAATAAGAAACAAGGAATGAGAAAGTAAACGAATAGAAAGTTACTTTCTCATTCCTTTTTTTATTTGTATAAAAACTTTCAATCTGCCCCGGATTGAAATTCTCCGGTCTATGGGTGTCCCTGCACCTGATTAAAATCATATTTTATCCGGCTAAATTTTCTTTATTTCCTTTTCTGATTTTCTGCAATTCGATTGAAGGATGGCTTTATTCGGTACGGCCGGCTTTTTCCTGCATCCCCTCCTGTTGAAAAACACTTCCTGTTTTAAGAGACAAATATTTCTGAAATAAAACAATTGTTTATGAGACAAATGTTTCAGCCGGGAAAATGCAGCGGAATGCTGCTCTGGCTTTTGTTTGCCGGCATCCTCCCGGCGATTGGGCAAAACGCATCTTACAATGCCAATACCATTCCCATCGGGGGCACCAATTCGGTGGCATTCGGGTACCAGGCCCTGAATGTCAACGCTGGTTCTGGTAATGCTGCTGTGGGTTACCGGGCTCTTTATTCCAATACCTCCGGGGCTGGTAATACAGCCCACGGGTATGGTTCACTCAATACCAACACCACCGGGGGCAGCAATACGGCCGTTGGTTATTTGGCGCTTTCCTCTAACACGACCGGTAGTCAAAATTCCGCCCATGGGGCAGAAACACTTGTTTTTAATAGCACCGGGAATAATAATACTGCGGCAGGTTACCAGGCCCTTTATTCCAATACTACCGGAAGTAATAATACAGCGATTGGCCACCGTGCTCTTTTGTTAAATACCACCGGGTATAACAATACCGCCAATGGATACAGGGCACTTTATAACAATATAGAGGGTGTTAACAATACTGCTAATGGGTACGCTGCTTTATTTTCCAACAACTATGGCAATAGTAATACTGCCAATGGGTATAGGGCCCTTTATTCCAATACCGAGGGCAATGGCAATACCGCCAATGGAGTTGATGCTTTATATACTAACACAACCGGATATAACAATACCGCAAATGGACTCGGGGCTTTATATTCCAACACTGCAGGTTATAACAATACTGCCACTGGGTTCTTCGCTTTATATAACAACACAATAGGCCTCGCAAATACGGCCAATGGATATTTGGCTTTGGGAACCAATTCCACAGGAGGAGAAAATACCGCCAATGGATACCAGGCTTTAGCAGCCAACTCTACCGGTAATGCTAATTCAGCCAATGGAAGTAATGCCCTTTATGCCAACACATCTGGCATGAACAATACCGCCAATGGGAGTTACGCCCTTTATCACAACGATGGAAATTATAATACTGCCAACGGAAGTAAAGCACTTTATAATAACGCTATAGGCAATAACAATACTGCGAATGGGTATAGGGCCCTTTATTCCAATACCGAGGGCAATAGCAATACTGCCAATGGAGTTGATGCTTTATATACTAACACAACCGGATATAACAATACCGCAAATGGACTCGGGGCTTTATATTCCAACACTGCAGGTTATAACAATACTGCCACTGGGTTCTTCGCTTTATATAACAACACAATAGGCCTCGCAAATACGGCCAATGGATATTTGGCTTTGGGAACCAATTCCACAGGAGGAGAAAATACCGCCAATGGATACCAGGCTTTAGCAGCCAACTCTACCGGTAATGCTAATTCAGCCAATGGAAGTAATGCCCTTTATGCCAATTCTTCTGGTAATTTCAATACTGCCAATGGAAGAATGGCACTTTATTTAAACTTTAATGGCAATAACAATACTGCCAATGGGTATGCTTCGCTCAAAGCCAACACTATAGGAAATAATAACACCGCCCTCGGTGATTCGGCCGGTTATAAAAGCACAGGTAATAAGAATGTTTTTCTCGGTAATCTCGCAGGTTATAACGAAAGTTCCGGCTCCAACAAATTGTACCTGGCCAACGATTCCAGCAAAACGATCCTCTACGGAGATTTCTCCTCCGGGCAGTTACTCATCGGTAATGCCACGCCAACCGGCTATGTTTTTAAAGGCACCAGGAAATTGAATGTGATGGGCGGGGTGCTGGCCGACAGCGTACGGGTGGCATTAAGCGGCACCTGGGCCGATCATGTTTTTGAAGAAGACCACCGGCTCCCTTCCCTTGAAGAACTGGAGCAATTTGTAAAAAGCAATAAACACCTGCCGGGAATCCCCTCCGCAAAGGATGTGAAACGCGACGGTATCGAACTGGGAGAAATAAACGCGAAACTCCTCGAAAAGATCGAGGAGCTGCATTTATATATATTCCGGCTTCAAAAGACAATTGACGAAATGAAAATGAAGATGGAAATACAGGAGATGAAAAAACGGAGATGAGTTTTTAATTATTAACGGTCCAATGGTGGTTATAACCGGAAATGAGAAAGTACCGGGGTCCTGTACTTTCTCATTCCTTTTTTTATTTGTATAAAAACTTTCAATCCGCCCCGGGTGGAAATTCTCCGGTCTATGGGTGTCCCTGCACCTGATTAAAATCATATTTTTCCCGGCTAAATTTTCTTTATTTCCTTTGCTGATTTTCTGCAATTCGATTGAAGGATGGCATTATTCGATACGGCCGGCTTTTTCCTGCATCCCATCCTGTTGAAAAACATTTCCTGTTTTAATAAGAAACATTTATTACTGATATAAAAAATAGATTATGAAACAACTGTTTTTACAGGGAAAATACAGCGTGATGCTGTTGCTGATCTTTTTTGCCGGCAACCTTCCGGCCATGGCACAAAACACCTCGTACAATGCCAATACCATTCCCATCGGGGGTACCAATTCGGTGGCATTCGGGTACCAGGCCCTGAATGTCAACGTGGGTTCTGGTAATGCCGCGGTGGGTTACCGGGCTCTTTATTCTAATACCTCCGGGGCGGGCAATACCGCCGACGGGTACGGTTCGCTCAATACCAACACCACCGGGGGCAGCAATACGGCTGTTGGTTATCTGGCTCTTTCTTCCAACACGACAGGAAATCAAAATTCCGCCCATGGGGCAGAAACACTTGTTTTTAATAGCACCGGGAATAATAATACTGCGGCAGGTTACCAGGCCCTTTATTCCAATACTACCGGAAGTAATAATACAGCGATTGGCCACCGTGCTCTTTTGTTAAATACCACCGGCAATAACAATACCGCCAATGGGCACAGGGCCCTTTATTCCAATACCGAGGGCTTTAGCAATACTGCCAATGGAGTTGAGGCTTTATATACTAACACAACCGGATATAACAATACCGCTAATGGAGTTTGGGCTTTATTTTCCAACACTGCCGGATATAACAATACTGCCATTGGATATTCGGCTTTGAAAACCAATTTTACAGGAGGAGAAAATACGGCCAATGGAAAAATGGCACTTTATTCTAACTCTATTGGCAATAACAATACTGCTAATGGGAGTGACGCTCTTTATTATAACAATGGAAATTATAATACTGCCAATGGAAGTAAGGCCCTTTATAACAACGTTAGTGGGAATAACAATACAGCCAGTGGATACAGAGCTCTTTTTTTCAACATTGGAGGCAATGGCAATACTGCCAATGGAGTTGATGCTTTATATACTAACGCTTCCGGAAATAACAATACCGCTAATGGACTTAGGTCTTTATTTTCCAACACTGCCGGACATAACAATACTGCCAATGGAGTTGAGGCTTTGTTTACTAACACAACCGGATATAACAATACCGCTAATGGATATGTGGCTTTATTTTCCAACATTGACGGACATAACAATACTGCCAATGGGTACTTCGCTTTATATAACAACATGACGGGCATCGCTAATACTGCCAATGGGAGTGACGCTCTTTATTATAACAATGGAAATTATAATACTGCCAATGGAAATAAGGCCCTTTCTAACAACTTATCTGGGAATAGCAATACTGCCAGTGGATACAGAGCCCTTTTTTTCAACATTGAAGGCAATGGCAATACCGCCATCGGGGATTCGGCCGGTTATAAAAGCACAGGTAATAAGAATGTTTTTCTCGGTAATCTCGCGGGTTATAACGAAAGCTCGGGCTCCAACAAATTGTACCTCGCCAACGATTCCAGCAAAACGATCCTCTACGGAGATTTCTCCTCTGGCCAATTACTCATTGGTAATGCTACCCCAACCGGCTATGTTTTTAAAGGCGCCAGGAAATTGAATGTGATGGGCGGTGTGCTGGCCGACAGTGTACGGGTGGCTCCCAGTGCCGCCTGGGCCGATTATGTTTTTGAAGAAGACCGCCGGCTCCCTTCCCTTGATGAACTGGAGCAATTTGTAAAAAGCAATAAACACCTGCCGGGAATCCCCTCCGCAACGGAAGTGAAACGCGATGGTATCGAACTGGGAGAAATAAACTCGAAACTCCTCGAAAAGATCGAAGAGCTGCATTTATATATATTCCGGCAACAAAAGTCAATTGACGAAATGAAAATGAAAATAGAAATACTGGAGATGAAAAAACGGAGATGAGTTTTAATTATTAACTGGTGAATGTTGAAAAAGTGATTGTCCCGCTGTAACGGGTACAATGGTGATTATAGTCGGAAATGAGAAAGTACCAGGGCCCTGTACTTTCTCATTCCTTATTCCCTGCCCGACTATTCTTGTTAATAATATTGTGGTCAGGCGGGTTTGTTTCTTATTGCTTTTTTAAAACCCTTTCTTATCTTCTCCCGGCAATTTCGCTTTGATATAATCCACCAGGTCTTTCAGCTTCATATCATCCGGTGTAGCCTTCAGGGCTCCTTCTTTTTTGCCGATCAGACCCTGCAAAATTATTCCATTGATAAAAGGATCCGTTTGGTTTTTAAACCCGGACGGAACGGCATCCCTGAATTTTACAATGGCGTCCACGCCGCGTTTTACTTTTTCAATATCTTTCAATGAGCCCAGGTATACACTCAGTGAATTCAATGTATTGAACTTTGCTTCGCTCATCGGCATCTTTTCAAATCCCCCCAACAGTTCTTCCGCCATGCTTTCATCCCCGGTCTTTGCGATCAGGGTCATAATGGTTTCTTTCAGTTCTCCCCGGGCCGGCGTCTTTGAAAATTTTCTTACGATTGTCATCGCAGCATCTTCATCAATCTGGGACAGGGCATTTAAAGCATGGCCGGAAACTGAATAAGAAGAATCTTTCGTTGCGGCGCTAAAGAATTCAGCATATTCCGGTTTTTTATATGTCCCGAGTTTGCTGATGGCTGCGCCACGGACAAATGATTTTTTATCATTCTTTGCCATATCCAGCAAAATGGGCTCCACTTCTTTTTTGACCGTTTCATCTCTTAGATTCAGCAATGAGATTGTATAGTTCCTCAAACCTTCATATTTATCTTTTAAAGCGATTTTTATAAGATCCAGCGCTTTGGGGTCTTTCTGATTTTTACTGGCAAATTCAATGGCCTCCCTTCTGTCCAGGTAATTGCCGGCATATTGGTACTGATGAATATAGTTATCCAGGGTTTTGCTGTCCTTCTTGGCCCATAACATTACTTTATCACCATCCACATTCACGAGGTCGGGATGTTTGGAATAATGGAATGTAAAAGTGTCCGTGGCATTTTTCACCCACACCTGGTGACGTTCTTTATTCGTCCCGTTGTATATGTCAATCGCCATCGGGAGCGTGAAGATCTTTCCTGTTTTCTGTGTTTGCGTGATGATCACATCCACTTTCCCTGCCGCATCATCATATTTATATTCAATGTTCACGCTGGGATGACCGCTGCCGAAATACCATTGATTAAAATACCAGTTCAGGTCACGGCCGGTCACTTCTTCAAAAGCAAGCCGCAGCTGGTGCGCTTCGGCGGATTTGAATTTATTAGTGGTAAGATAATTATTGATGGCTTTGAAAAAGGCACTGTCGCCAACATAATTGCGGAGCATATGTAGAATTCTGCCTCCCTTCTGGTAGCTCACCCGGTCAAACATGTCTTCTTTATTGGCATAATAAAATCTTACCAGGTCCTTTTTTTCATTTCCCGGCGTCAGGTAGGTCTGCATGCCCTGGTAGTTTTCCGCATCTCCCGCATCTTTTCCGTATTTATATTCATCCCATAATGTCTGGCTGTAGTCAGCGAAGGATTCATTTAACGTGACATTACTCCAGCTCTCGGTGGTGACATAATCGCCAAACCACTGGTGAAAGAGTTCATGGGCAATGGTGCTTTCCCAGATATTTCCGTCCAGCAATTGCCTGGCATCCTGCTGGGCCGTTTCCTGGTGTATCGTAGCGGTCGTATTTTCCATTGCGCCTGCTACATAATCACGGCCGGTGATCTGGGAATATTTTATCCAGGGATATTCCACACCGGTGATCTTCGAAAAGAAGGCGATCATTTCCGGCGTATTGCCAAATATCTTTTTGGCAACGGATGCATATTCGGGTTCTACATAATAGTTTACCTCTTTGTCTTTGTATTTGTCCTTGATGATCGCATAGTTTCCTACTCCGAGGAAGAAAAGATACGGGGAGTGCGGGAGATCCATTTTCCAGTAATCTGTTCTTGTACCATCCGCATTTTTCTTCTGGCTGATCAATTTGCCATTGCTCAGTGTCACATATCTGTTATCCACTGTCACCATCAGCTCTTGGGTAGTTTTTTGATGTGTTTTATCTATTGTGGGAAACCAGGCTGAATTACTTTCTGTTTCACCCTGTGTCCAGATCTGCGTAGGTTTGTTTTTATCTTCTCCTTTCGGATTGATAAAATACATTCCTTTGATACCAAGGAAATCTCCCTGTGCATTTTTAGCTTCAAACTCATCCGGTTTGGCTACATAATCAATAAAGAGGGTATAGCTCTCATTTGCATGATAGGTTCTGTCCAGGCGGATCCTCAGGTTCCAGTCATCGTATTCATATTTTAATGGCACCTGGTTTGTTCCTTTCACCATCGTTATTTTATTAAAGGCCATACCTTTTGCATCCAGTGTCAGAGAATCGGTCGGGTAAAAATGGGGCTTCAGGGTGATCCAGGCCTTACCATATAAATATGATTTACTGAAATCGGGTTTCAGATCAAGTTTGGTATGAACCAGGTCATTGATCTTTGTAGCGGTTTCCCGGTATAGTTTTTTCCAGGAAGTATCCCTGGCCGGGCGTGTCTGGGCATTTGCAAAAGAAAAAGATACGGTCAGCAGGAATAATAAAATCACTTTTTTCATACGAATAATTTTGTGGCGCAAATTTAGAGCAGTGTCATCGCTATGAACGGATATTTGGGATGGAAGGTTACAGTATTTAACAGGATGTTTTCACCGGTTCCTGTAAAGTCGGAAGATTTTGAGTATTTTTGCCCTGATAATCAATATTTAAAAATGAGAAAACTCACTTTCTGCATCTTATTTTCACTGGTTGCAATAACCGGATTTTCACAGAAAGTTTATTTTGTATATCTGCAGGCTGAAGGGGAACAGTCCTTTTATGTGAAAATAGGAGACAAGATTCATAGCTCATCAGCATCCGGTTATCTTATCCTTTCAAAACTTTTAGACAGTACATATAACTTTACAGTTGGATTCCCCAGGAATAAATGGCCGGAACATCCATTTTCAGTTACAATCAATAAGAAGGATCATGGTTACCTGCTGAAAAATTTTGGCGAAAAAGGTTGGGGGCTTTTTGATTTACAGACCTTGTCTGTTCAGATGCCTGTGCAGGGTTCAGCAATGATTGAAGAAAAAAAAATGGAAGGCAATAATGTAGTTTCTGTTTTTACCGAAATCCTTTCCAAAGCTTCGGATGATCCTTCCCTGAAAGAAAAACCGGGTCAAACTATTCCGGAAATTAAGAAGACAGAAGTTGTCACTGCAGAAGTGCTGACCCTGGTGAATGAAAAAGAGTTGCCAAAGGATTCACTGGTTTCAAAACCGGTTGAGCTCATTGAAAAGCCTTCCATCGTAAAAGAAGAAATTAAAATGGAAAAGCCGGGGCAACCGGTTGTAAGTACGGAAGAAATAGCGGCTCCTGTTACCGCGGAATACAAGCCTTCCGTGGTCATCAAAAAATCAGAAAGTTCCACTACAGAAGGATTTGGCCTGGTTTTCATTGACGATTCAGGAAATGGTCAAAACGATACAATCCGCCTCCTGATCCCCAATTCCAAAACGGTATTACCTGTCATAAAGGAAGAGCCTGATGATGAAAAGAAATTTATTGATCTTCTGCCGGACACCGTAAAAAAAAAAGATGAGGCATCACCTGAAATGGCTAGTGGTATAAAAGAAACTCCCGTTGAAAAGACAGTGCTCAAAAAGAATTGTATTTCTGTGGCGGATGAAACTGATTTCTTTAATCTCCGCAAAAATATGGCTGCTGCAATGGGTGATTCAAATATGCTGGTTGCAGCAGGCGACTATTTCAAAGCAAAATGTTTTTCAACCATGCAGGTGAGAAACCTCTCCCTCTTATTTTTAAATGATGAGGCCAGGTATAAATTTTTCGAATTATCATTTCCGTATGTAACTGACCCGGAAAAATTCAGTGATCTTCAAAACGAACTGAAGGAGGAATATTATATCAGCCGTTTTAAATCAATTCTTAATAAATAAATAAAACACCACTGCCACGAGTGAAGAGTTCCACCTCTCCGCTTGTGAAAGGGGGTAGGGAGGTGAGCCATGTCCCGTTTTTTTTTGGAAGTTGCTTATAAAGGAACCGGGTACAGCGGGTTTCAGTCGCAGCATAATGCCAACACCGTTCAGGCGGAATTAGAAAAAGCGATGAGCATTTTATTTCCTCCCCCCTCTCCACAGCGTGGAGAGGGGCCGGGGGTGAGGATGAAGCTTACCGGATCGTCAAGAACCGATGCCGGTGTTCATGCTTTGCAGAATTTTTTTCATTTTGATACATCCCCTCTCTCCACACCGTGGAGAGGGGCAGGGGGTGAGGCCGAATTTATCTATAAGATGAATGCCATTTTACCGGAGGATATTGTGGTGAAAAAACTGATCCCGGTTGCTGAAGATGCACATTGTCGTTTTGATGCAGTGAGCCGTGAATACAAATATTTTATTTACAGGCATAAGGATCCTTTTTTAAAAGACAGGGCGTTTTATTTTCCATACAAACTGGACATTGATATATTACACCGGGCCGCAGTCATAATTAAAGAGTATAAGGATTTCACTTCTTTTTCCAAACGTAATACACAGGTGAAGTCTTTTATCTGTGATATTATGGAAAGTAAGTGGTACTATGAAGACGAATGCCTTGTATACCAGGTGAAGGCCAACCGGTTTTTAAGGGGGATGGTAAGGGCGCTTACAGCCACCATGTTGAAGATTGGGAGAGGCAAAATGTCTTTAGACCAATTCAGGGAGGTCATTGAGGTGAAAGACTGCACTAAAGCCAGTTTTGCGGTTCCCGCGCATGGTCTTTTTTTGATATCTGTAGATTTTGGCCCGGCAATATCATTCAAATGAACGTCTGGGCTGGTAATGTATTTGATCGTTTTACCTGATTTTTTACTTATTTAAGGCATATTTGGTCACATTTGTGGCCGATTTATTGTTGTTATATGAATTAATGCTCATATAAGAAGGTTACCAAAAAAAATCGTGTATCCAATGTGAACAAAAAGCAATGAAAAACTTTGATAGTAATTCCCCGCATCTTATCTTTGCCACCCCAATTAAAAAAGGGATTTGTTCTTTCTGAAACTGGTTGAAAATCACAACAAAATCTCCAAAAGAGTTTGAAATAAATTTTGGTAGTAATACCACGGCCCTTACCTTTGCACTCCCTTTGAAAAAAGGGGTGGCAAGAAAAGGCCAGAAGATCTTTGAAAGTTGGGAAACAATAGCACTTTACTCCGACCTGTCTGCCGACAGGCAGGTAGCCATCGGGGTAAAACAATAAGGTAAGTCAAGCGAAAACAATTCGATTTGACACGTTAATTTTCTCTTGAGAATT
>CAZQGZ010000071.1:0-16490 GCA_964592935.1 uncultured Chitinophaga sp.
ATTAAGGTTTCCAAATGATGAACCACATCTTCCGGCGTAAGCATCATCCCGCCCATTCTCCCGTAAAATTCAACCGGCACTTTTCCATTCACTCCCAGCCGCACATCTTCCACCATCTGCCCGCTGTTGAGTTCAACGCTCAGCATCAGTTTGACTTGTGAAGCCAGTTCTTCCAAACGCTTATACGGAAACGGGTATAAGGTGATGGGACGAAGCATTCCGATCCTGATCCCTTTTTCCCTGGCAATATCCATAGCCTTCTGGCAAATTCTTGCGCATAACCCATAAGCTACAAAAAGATAATCGGCATCTTCCGTATTCATTTCTTCAAACCGCACTTCATGTTCCCGGATCTGTTTGAATTTTTCTTCCAGCTTCAGGTTTTGCTGCTCCATTTTTTCCGGTTGAATAAAAAGCGATGTGATATAATTCCTTTTCCTTTCTTTTGGTTTGCCTGTAGTAGCCCAGGAAGATTTATCAACGGGTGGTCTTGTATAAGGATGAAACTGCACTTTCTCCATCATTTGCCCGATCGCTCCATCGGATAAAATAAATACCGGGTTGCGGTATTTATCTGCCAGGTCAAACCCGAGAAAAACAAAATCGGCCATTTCCTGTACGGATGAAGGGGCCAGTACGATCAAATGATAATCACCATGACCACCGCCTTTCACGGCCTGGAAATAATCTCCCTGCCCGGGTTGAATGGTTCCGAGCCCGGGACCCGCGCGGTTTACATTGACGATCAAACAGGGTAACTCGGCACCGGCCATATAAGAAATACCTTCCTGCATCAAACTGATACCGGGTGATGAAGAAGATGTCATCGCACGAAATCCGGCACCGGCAGCGCCATAGACCATATTGATCGAAGCGATTTCGCTTTCCGCCTGCAGGACAATACGATTATGTTTTGGCATTTCTCTTGCCAGGTATTCCAGCACTTCGGATTGCGGTGTGATCGGGTATCCGAAATAAGCATCGCAACCGGCCTGTATGGCCGCTTCCGCCAATGCTTCGTTACCCTTCATTAATTTAAATTCAGACATGATCATTTATTTTGGAGAGCTAACCATTGATTGCAGTTGTTCCCGGATATTTTCCGGGGTGACGTCAACCGGTTTTTTCTTCGGGTGGGTGCGGTACACGGTGATCACCGCATCGGGACAAACCAGGGCGCAGTTCACACAACCATTACAGAGATCATTATTGGCAAGGATATAACGGTATCCCTTGATGTTTATCGTTTCAGACAGGGAAAGCGCCTGTTCCTTGCAGGCCGCGGTGCAGAGTTCGCAACCCTTGCATCTTTGTATGTCAATTTCTACCCTGCCTTTGACTTTCCTTTCCTTAACGGATGAAGCTTTTGGGCTATCGTCTTTCATGATCGGGTTTTTGGGTTTGTCAAATTTCGAAAGATCTGACCCCGATTTATAGCTGATAAGTCATCCCCGGGCATGATTATTATCAGTTTAATTGGGAGAAACGGCCCTGTTATTGTTGAATCTTCGAAGATTTATCCTGGTCGCCTGCCTGTTGACCTGCGTCATAACCCGGGCAGCTTCACTACGCTACTTTTGATCATTCTCTTATGCAACTCTGGAAAAATATTATCCGAAAACCTACATAGGTATCTTCCCGCCTTTTCATTTTTCTGTTTAATCTTATTAATAAAAACCGGTTGTCAACCGGCAAAACTTCATATATGAAAACGATCATTGAACCCTTCAAAATAAAATCAGTTGAACCGATCTATTTCAACACCAAAGAAGAAAGGAAAATTATTCTTGAAAAAGCCTGTTACAATACCTTCCGCATTCATGCAGACGATGTGCTGATCGACCTGCTCACCGACAGCGGCACCAGCGCCATGAGCAGTGATCAATGGGCCGGCATTATGAAAGGGGATGAATCCTATGCCGGGAGCCCGAGTTTTTTTCATTTTGAAAAATCGGTCAAAGAGGTAACCGGCATGCCGATCGTCATTCCCACCCACCAGGGCAGGGCCGCCGAGAAAATTTTATTTACTATTCTCGGTGGTAAAGGAAAATATTTTATCAGCAATACCTTGTTTGATACAACAAGAGCCAATATTGAATTCTCCGGCGCGGAAGGAATCGACCTGGTCTGCGAAGAGGGAAAACATCCCACCACCCCCGCCCCGTTCAAAGGAAATATGGATGTGCATGCCCTGGAAAATGTGATCAGAGAAAAAGGAGCGGAGAATATTCCGATGGTGATCATGACGGTAACGAATAATTCAGGCGGCGGACAACCGGTGAGTATGCAGAATATTAAAGAAACAGGCAAAATTTGCAGGCAATATAGAATTCCATTTTTTATTGATGCCTGCCGCTTTGCAGAAAACAGTTACTTTATAAAACTGCGCGAACCGGGATATGAGCATAAAACGGTACCTGAAATTGCCGCCGAACTTTTTTCTTACGCTGACGGATGCACGATGAGTGCCAAGAAAGATGCTTTTGCCAATATCGGCGGATTCCTCGCGATGCGTGACCTGGATTTAGCCATCCGTTGCCGGAATCTCCTGATCATTACCGAAGGTTTTACCACTTATGGCGGACTGGCAGGCAGGGATCTTGAAGCAATTGCCATTGGCTTGAAAGAAGTGATGGATGAACATTATCTTCAATACCGTATCCGGAGTATTGAATACATCACGAATAAATTAATTGCAGCAGGCGTACCGGTGATGCAACCGGCAGGTGGTCATGCAGTTTATATTGATGCCAAAGTATTTCTCCCGCATATCCCGGTGGAACAATACCCCGGGCAGGCACTGGTTTGCGCCTTATATGCTGAAGGTGGTATCCGGGCTGTGGAGATCGGGTCATTGATGTTTGGGAAATACGATCATGATGGAAGATTGATCCCGTCACAAATGGAACTGGTTCGACTGGCCATACCCAGAAGAGTGTACACGCAAAGCCATATTGATTATGTATCGGAAGTGATTATTGATGTATTCAATAAAAGAAATGAAATTAAAGGCCTGGCCATTACTGAAGAAACACCGATGCTGAGGCATTTTACTGCAAAACTGAAACCGGTCCCCTGAATTCCCCGGGGAAATCAGAGACCCCGCAGCTATATGTTCACTTTCTGTACAACAGGAATAAATCAATTAAAATAAAAAAATTAATACCATGAAAACTTTAAAAAGAAGCTGGGCCGAACCTTATAAAATCAAAATGGTGGAGCTGATAAGGATGACAACTCCCTCCCAGCGGAAAAAAGCTATGCGGGCCGCAGGATTCAATACATTCCTTTTAAAATCAGAAGATGTATATATTGACTTGCTCACGGACAGCGGAACCTCAGCCATGAGTGACCAGCAATGGGCCGGGCTCATGATGGGTGATGAAGCCTATGCCGGCAGCCGTAATTTTTATCACCTGGAAAAAGTGGTTCAAAATACATACGGTTATAAATATCTTATTCCCACGCACCAGGGCCGCGGAGCAGAAAATATTTTGTCAAAAATACTGATCAAAAAAGGAGATATCATTCCCGGGAATATGTACTTCACGACCACCCGCCTGCACCAGGAACTTGCCGGTGGCAAGTTTGAAGATATCATTATTGATGAAGCCCATGATCCGGAAAACGAATTTCCGTTCAAAGGAAATGTGGACCTTGAAAAATTAGAAAGACTTATCAAAAAATACGGAGCGAAAAGAATTCCTTATGTCAGTATGGCCACCAGTGTGAATATGGCCGGAGGTCAGCCGATCAGCATGAAAAATTTAAAGGAGTTGAGAGCCCTGACAAGGAAACATGGCATCCGTGTGATTCATGATATGACAAGGGTTGCAGAAAATGCACATTTTATCCAGCAGCGGGAAAAAGGATATGAACACAAAACGATCCGGGAAATTGTAAAAGAAATTAATTCGTATACCGATGGTGCCACCATGAGTGCCAAGAAAGATGCGCTGGTGAATATCGGAGGTTTCCTCGCGATCAATGACTGGGATATTTTTGAAGAAGCCCGGAACCTGGTGGTGGTCTATGAAGGCTTACATACCTATGGCGGGTTGGCCGGCAGGGATATGGAAGCCATGGCGATCGGCATTGATGAAAGTGTTAACGATGATCATATGCATGCCCGGGTGGGACAGGTGGTATACCTGGGGGAAAAAATGATCGAATTGGGGATTCCAATTGTCAAACCCATTGGCGGGCATGGCATTTTTGTTGATGCAAAGAAGTTTTTACCGCATATTCCCCAGGAACATTTTCCTGCGCAAACACTGGCTGCTGAAGTATATCTTGATGCAGGAGTTCGTACCATGGAAAGAGGCGTTGTATCAGCGGGCAGAAAAGCAAGTGGAGAAAACTATTACCCGAAACTGGAGCTCGTACGTTTCACCATTCCGCGCCGTGTATATACGCAGGCACATATGGATGTCATCGCAGAATCAACAGCACGTGTATATGACCGCCGGAATATGATCAAAGGAATGAAAATGGTATACGAGCCGAAATATCTCCGGTTTTTCCAGGCGAGGTTTGAAAGGTTATGATAATCCGGAGGACATAAAAATATTATCAAAGCCTTTCCGGAGGAAAACCCGGATCATTTCTCTCCGGTAATTCCGGGAAAACATTTCATTGTCAATGGCCCTTGATTTTTTCAATGCCAGTCTGATCAATTCTTCTTTATCACCTGTAGTGTCAGCTTCCAGAACAACCGGTTTTGGATCAACACCCCCCAATACAATTTTCAGTTTCCCATTCTTATTGGAAGTAATCACGGTGGTCAGCGAAGTGAATTCCATGCTTTCCCTTTGTCTTAGTTTATTAAATACCGAACGGAATTCCTGGTTAACCGGCAGCAGGATGGATTTTATGATCGCAGACCTGTCCAGGTTACGGGGATGAACGCCTTCGCCTGTATAAATATCTTCCAGTTTGATGATCCGTTCACCATGTTTATCTATGATATCGATCATGGCATCCATGCTGATAAGTGCCGGCGCTGTATCTGATACAAATTCTGAATAACAATGTTTCTTACTCCCGGTGGCGATGCAGATATTGCCCTCGCATTTCAAACAAAAACCCACCGCATCGCGCCACCATTCCGATTGATTATAAAATATACAACGGTTCTCACATAAAATATTTCCCCCGATCGTGGCCGTTCTCCTGATCAGCGGGGAACCCACGGCATCGGCTGCCTCGATCAGCACCGGGAACTCATCTTTAATTTCCCGGAAGTTCTTCAGATCACTTAACCTGACCAGCGAACCGATCGACACATATTCATCATCCCTTTTTACCTGTTTCAATTCATTCAGGTTGCTGAGATCTATGAGGCATGATGAAGTTTCATTTCCCTGGAAACGGTTTACCATCACATCCGTTCCACCCGCGATATACCGGAAATCATTTTCAAGACCAACGGTCATGGCCAGTGCTTCGCGTAGTGAATGAGGCTGTAAATATTTTTTTTCGGCGATCATCCTTTTCTGATTATTAAACTAAAAATGTATGCCTGCAAATCAGAACCACCCCTCCTGCGCCGGGGAAGGCTGTGGCACATGGGAACATAGGTTTTCACATAGAAATCTATGTGTACCCTTCTAGTATGTTCTATGTGTCTATGTAGTTCCAATTTAAAATTGTTATAAGTGAATCATCAATAATCTAAACACGATCCATCTTTGCAAATGAATCAGCTGTATTTTTTAATTGTTGCAAAATATCTTCTGAACTGATCGGTAATTTGGTGATCCTTACTCCCACTGCATCATAAATGGCGTTTGCGATCGCCGGGATCACCGGGTGCAGGGCGCCTTCCCCGCATTCCTTGGCGCCAAAGGGTCCTTCCGGGTCTGCTGTTTCAATAATATTCGAATGGATGGGAGGCGTATCCAGTGATGTGGGAATTTTATAATCCAGGAAGTTGCTGTTCACGATCAGGCCGTTGAAATATTTCATTTGCTCGCTCATGGCCTGTCCCATGCCCATATGCCAGGAACCTTCCAGCTGTCCTTCCACGGCCAGCGGGTTGATCGCTTTCCCGCAATCATGAGCACCCCATATCTGAACCACTTTTACCAGTCCTGTTCCTGTATCAACTTTTACTTCGGCAACCACAGCTCCAAAACTATATGACGGGCTCAACCCGGCTCCGGCTCCTTTAAAATCACCACCCAGCTTCGGTGAAATATATTTACCACTAACGGTAATGGCACCGCGCCCGGCTGTAACGATATCAATGGCTTCATTCCAGGTCAGATCAACTTTATGATCGCTGGTAAAGATTTTATCGCCGGAAAAATTCAATTCCTCTTCTGCCACTTCTTTCTTTAATGAAACAGCTCTCACAATTTCCTGTTTCAAATTTTCCGCTGCCATCTTCGCTGCATTGCCTGCCATAAATGTTACCCGGCTGGAATAACTTCCGAGATCAACCGGAGTTAGCAAAGTATCGGCGGCCATGACAAAAATCTTTTCCATTGAAATGCCCAGCACTTCAGCAACGATCATTGCGAGCATGGTATCACTCCCCTGCCCGATGTCACTGGCGCCGGAACTCACGAGCACCCTTCCGTCAAAATCAACTTTTATATGAACTACCGATTGAGGCAATTCATTCCGTATGATCGGCAATGCACTGCCGCTGATAAAAAATCCGCAGCCTGCTCCGAGCCCGTGACCCTTTTTTAATTTCCCGTATCGCTTCGCCCACCCCGATTGCTCCATCACTTTCAGCAATGATTCCCGGCTCCCGTTGGAAGTGATCCGGTATTGACCAACCGTTAATGTATCAGACGGTAAAAAATTTTTCAAACGAAGTTCGCAGGGATCCATTTTCATCTGGTGCGCCAGGTCATCAATTAATGTTTCAATCGCATAACGGGAGTTCACGGCTCCATGCCCGCGCATGGCGCCGCATTGGGGTTTGTTGGTATAAACCCGGAATGTCCTGAACCCGAAATTTTTTATATCATAGGGTGCCTGTAACAACACCCCGTTATAATATGAAGTGACCACGCCAAAACTTCCGTATGCCCCGCCATCAATTTTTATATCCGCATCCAGCACATTAAAATGACCCTTTTCATCCGCGCCGATCTCCATGGTCATTTTTGTCGGGTGTCTTCCGTGATTGCTCAGGAAAACTTCTTCCCGGCTGAACCTTACTTTAACCGGTCTTCCCGTTTTCATAGCCAGCCAGGATACAATGATCTCATGGGGAAAGGGATCACTTTTACCACCGAATCCTCCGCCCACATAGGGTTTGATGACACGGATCCTGCTCAATGGCAATTTCAACACTTTCGACAAAGCCCGGTGCAGGTAATGAGGAACCTGTGTGGCGGTATAAATGGTCAACCCGTTTTCATCCCAGTAAGCAGTTGCTGCATGCGGTTCGGTAAATGCATGAGTCACTCCTTCAAACTTAAAATCCATTTTACTCCTGAACCCGGATTGCTCCAGGCCTTCTTCCTGGTTACCAAAACGCAGTTCCGCTTTCTTATGCACGTTATTATTGAATTTGGTATGCGCATGGATCTTTTCATTGGAACCAATATCATTGAGTGAATCCTCAATCTCAAAGAAAGGATGAAGTGGTTTGTATGTTACTTTGATCATCCTGCAGGCCGCTTTGGCAATCTCTTCGGTCTCCGCAGCAACGGCTGCCACGATCTCGCCGATATATCGTACTTTATCAACGGCCAGGGCCGTTTCATCCTGCGAGATGGGAAGCACGCCGAATTTCTCCGGCAATTCATGCCCGGTCAAAATATATTTTACACCTTTTAATTTCCGGGCCAATGAGGAATCTATGTTTTCGATGATGGCATGGGGATGTGTGCTTCTTAAAAATTTACAATACAAAACATTTTTTACCCGGATATCATCCGCGTATTCGGCCATGCCCTGTACTTTTTTCCCGGCTTCGATATAAGGCCTGCCTTTCCCGATGGGGCCTTCTTTATTATCATTGTTCTTTTCTTCCCCGTTTGATTCATGTTGAGCCCTGACTGTTTCAGCCACCGCCTCAATGATCTTTTTATAGCCGGTGCAACGGCAAAGGTTACCCGACAATGCCAGTTTGATCTCATCCATCGTTGCGTGCGGATTCTTTTTCACAAAATCCAGGGAGGTCATAACCATACCCGGTGTACAAAAACCACATTGGATCGCTCCCTTCTCCACAAATTTTTTTTGTAACGCATTCAATTCCCCATGATGCGATACTCCCTCAATAGTTGTCACCCTGGAATGATCGCAACGTATGGCAGGAGTGATGCAACTCAAAACCGGCTCATCATTGACAATAACCGTACAGGCTCCGCAGCTTCCCTGTTCGCAACCGATTTTGGTGCCGGTGAGCCCGATCCTCTCCCGCAATACATGGGCCAGCGTCTCGTGTTCACCGACCAGCAACTCATGATGTTTGGAATTTATTTTCAGCCTGATGGATCTCATATTGATGCCCCTATACTTTTACCGCCATCCACATAAATCGTTTGACCGGTTATAAAATTTGATTTTTCTGCAACTAAAAACGAAATGGCATGAGCAACATCTTCCGTTTTACCCATAGTTTTCGTCGGCTGAGCCTGGATCAGTTTTTCCAATACATCCTTACTTAAATTCCGGGTCAATGGTGTATCGATGAGACCCGGTGCCACGGCATTTACGGTGACATTGTATTTACCTAATTCAAGCGCCAATGCTCTTGTTATCCCGATCACGCCGGCTTTGGATGCGGAATAATTGGTCTGTCCCCTGTTTCCCATCCAGGCCCGGGAGGAAATGTTGATGATCCGTCCATAGTTTTGTTCCTTCATTTTTTTGGCCGCTTCCCGGCACATCAGCCAGGTCCCTTTCAGGTTTACATTGATCACGATATCAAAATCAGTAGCGCTCATGTTCCATATCAGGTCGTCACGGATGATGCCGGCATTGTTCACCAGCACATCAATTCTTCCAAAACTTTCCTGCACGGCATTGAACAGGGCGATCACCTGTTTCTCATCACTGATATCTGTCATATAAAAATGTGCCCTGTCGCTCCCGATCTCTTTCACTGTTTCTTCCCCGCTTTCAGGGTCTGAATCAACGATCAATACAAAAAAACCGTCATCGGAAAGTTTTTGAGCGATAGACTTACCAATTCCTTTACCGGCTCCAGTAATGATTGCAACCTGTTTTTTCATACAAGCTATTTATTTTCCTTCGTACTGAACTTTTTTCCCGATCGAACTGAGTCCCAATAATGCATCCGATGTTGAAAAAATTTCGTTCAGGTGTGCCAGTTCGGATGCGCAACCTTTTCCATCATCAATCAATTTATCCGCCAGCCGGATGGCCACCGGCGCTTTATAACCAATGGTCTTTATAATTTTTTCCGATTCATCCAGGTCCAATGGCTGAACGGTAAATGTTTTACCCAAAATTTCAGTCAATGAATTTTTTTCAAAAAATTCTTTTATATGCTTCCATTTTTCAGGAAGTAATTTTTTGGAAACTTCAGGCAGGGGTTGATTGCCTGCAAGAATTTCCATATACTCATCCACGGAAATTATTTTATCCACCAAACCGATCTCTTCTGCTTCGGTGGCTGATAGCATTTTGCCGGTGTGAATAAGATATTTACTCAACCCCTTTCCGATCCTTGCTGCACAACGCTGCGTTCCGCCAAGACCCGGATAAATGCCGATACCTGTTTCAGGAAATGCAAATTGCGCTTTGGGCAAGGCCAGGATCAGGTCGGCGCACAGAGCGAGTTCCAGGCCTCCGCCCAGGGTGAGACCATTCACGAGTGCCACCACTGTTTTCAGGGAATGATCGATCCGGTGAAATACTTTATGACCGTATTCGGTGAATGATTCAATCTCACCGATCGTATGTGCCTTAATATTCTTTACAAAAAATTTAATATCGGCGCCGGCTACAAATGCTTTCCCGGAACCGGTGATAAATATGGTATTGATGTATGGATCATTATCAGCCTCATCAAATTTTTCAAAAAGTTCATGAACCGTCTTTTCACTGAGCGCATTCAAGTTTTCCGGCTGATCCATCGTGATAATTCCAAACGGAAATTTTCTTTCCAGTTTCACTGTCTCCATCTCCCAATATTTCTCCCCGACCGATGCAGGCATCCTCATGCCGTATTTTTCAGCCATGTGTTGAATGAGCCGGAGCACTTCTTCTTTCCCGTATGATCTCATCAGGTCAACCGGCCCGTTTCTCCATTTCAAACCGATCTTGGCTCCCCGGTTGAGATGCGCGGAAGAAGACACTTTTTCGTCGAGTATCTGTGCACAAACAAAGAATACTACCCCAAGCATCCTGTCGCTGATCCCTTTTTCTTTTGAAGGATCCATTGTATCGATCACAACGGGATCAATCTCCCATAGTTTTCCTGATTCAGCCTGAAGTTTCAGTGCATCCGCCACCTGGTATAATTTTCCAAAAACTTCCAGCGTCTTTTCAGCATGATAAGCAATGGGAACACCGGTTGCATTCATCAGGGCAAAAGGACCCATGCCGATCCCGAAAATTTTCATGCAAACCTGATCAATTTCTTCTTTGCTTGCAATCCCTTCTTCCAGCAATTTTACCGATTCATTCAGCCAGGGAACAAAAAAACGGTTCACGGCAAATCCATAAACATCCCGGCAATCAATCGCGTCCTTGCCAGCCTGGATGGAAAACAGCTGTGCTGATTTGATCGTTTCAGCAGATGTCAATTTTCCCGGGATAATTTCAACCAGCCGGTTCTTGGCTGCATGATAAAAGAAATGCAGCCCGATAAAACGTTCGGGGTGGGAAATATTTTTTGCGAGTTCGGTTACTGAAAAAGAAGAAGTATTGGTGGCGACCAGGCAATCCGCTGTGATTATTTCACTTATTGACCTGAACAGTTCAGCCTTTGCTTCCCGGTTTTCATAAATGGCTTCCACGACAAGATCACAATCTTTAAGCTCAGCCAGTGAATCCGTTCCGCTTAATTTTGAAAGAAATGCCGTCACCTGGTCTTTGGTAAAAACTTTTTTCTCCACTCCTTCTTCCAGCATAGCATGAATATTTTTTACTCCCTTCTCTACGAAATCCTGTGACCGGTCAGCCAGGATCACGCTGAATCCTTCCTGGATAAATTTCTGCGCCAGTGCAGCGCCCATAGTTCCGGCCCCGATCACACCCACCGTATGGATATGTTTCATAGTATATTTTTTAAATTGAATATCCGGCTGTATACCCCTGACAGTTCTTTGTGCACTTTGTGTATTCTTTGTGTCCGTTTTGCTCCGAATAAGGGAACACAAAGAACACGAAGAAACACGAAGGACACAAAGGGTATCTGAACTTTTTAAACTTGTTCATATTTGCGGATAGGCAGATTAATTAATTATTCTCCCAAACAGGTTTTCTTTTTTCCAGGAATGATTGTATTCCTTCATTGGCATCATGTGATCCCATCAGTTGATTGATATACATGGATTCCAGCTGGGGAAGAAAACTGCTCAGTACATGATTCAACTTAACCCTCGTGGCTTTGACTGCATAACGCAATGAAGAAGCGCTCTTGGACAGGATATTATTTTCGATCCAGCTTTCCACTTCCCGGTCCAATGCATTCTTATCATGAAACACTTCATTCACCAGGCCGAGCGACTTCGCTTCAGCAGCCGTGATCGTTTTTCCCGTGATCAATAATTCTTCGGCCCTTGCATATCCGATTTTTTCAGGCAGCAATATGGAAGCCGGCGGCGGAAACACTCCCAGTTTGATCTCAGGCTGACCGAACCGGGCGCTTTGATCAGCGAAAATAAAATTGCACATCAGGGCCAGTTCAAAACCGCCGCCAAGGCATTGACCGGAAACTTTTGCCAAAGCGGGAACTGAAATATCCCGGAGCGAATAAAACAACTGGTGGAATATCCGCAGCATGGTTGCCGCATGTTCTTTTTTGTGTTCTTCGACGCTGGCGCCAAAAGAAAAATTTTCTCCCGCTCCTTCGAAAACAATCAGTTTCAGTTCATCCTTCTTGGTAAAGGAATCAAAAACATATTGCAGCTCGTCCATCATAATGCGGTCGAGAACATTTCCTTTCCCGTCATTCAACCGGATCGTTACAACTGAATTTTCCTTTTCATAATTTACGTTAATCTTTTTCATGATGTATTATTTGAAATTGTGGTGATATAATCTGGTGCAGTTCTTCATTCCATTCTTTACCTTCTGCCAGCAGCTGGCGGAGTTTTACAAAATCGATTTCCCGGTTTTCTTTGGGCCCTTCATTAAAAGCTTTGAAACCCGCTTTGGCCTCAGTCATCATATTCAGGGCAAGCCACTCGCGGCTGCCTTCTTTATTTTTATTCCAATGCTCCAGTTTGAATTTGCGAACCTCGCTGATGGTCTTGTTCATGCAGTTCGGGAAGGTATGGAGGAGTTTGCCGATGAGATCATTGACAGCCGCATCAAGCTTCGAAAGATCGGTTGATGTACGCGCAACTATCTCTTTTGCCTTTTTCAAATCCTCTCCTTTTTTGGTTGTTCCGAAAACCAGGCGGCCATATTCATCAAAAACTCTGTCGGTTACCACGGTCGGGTTGCTGATGAATTTACCATTGAGATTTAATACCGGAACAATATCTGTGATCATTCCAAAGTAATAAGCCTGGTGTGCCGTCCAGGGTTCACATAATGTCAATGACATCATAGCCCTTTCAATCCCGACATATAACGGCAAGAAATCAGTCGCCCCGCCGATCGGTGCGCTTCCGTGTTTCGGCCCGGCCTGCCCGAACCTTGCCATATCACTGGCAATACTGAAATCGCAGGCCATGCCGATCTCCTGTCCGCCGCCGATGCGCATCCCATTGACACGGCATATTACCGGTTTCTCACATTTAAGAATGGCGCTCACCATATCATTGAACAAACGCATATACTGCGAATATTCCTGGGGGTTACCGGCATAATATTCAGCATATTCTTTGGTGTTGCCGCCGGTACAAAAAGCTTTGTCACCAACAGCCGTAAACACAACAGCTACAACACTACGGTCATTCGACGCTTCACCAAATGCCAGAATGATCTCTTTCACAGCTCCCGTGGTATAAGAATTATACTGCTTTGGATTGTTAAGAATGATCCAGGCATTATACAGATCTTTTATCGCAGAGCCATCCTTATTCAAACAGGGACGTTTTTCAAAAATGATCTCCTGGTATGACGTACTTACCAGGTTGTGATCTTTTAATGTTTCCATTACTTTTCATTTTAATTATTACCGGGAACCAGTATTGATCTTTTGGTGTATTTGTGTTCCAGTGTATTTTTAAACACTTCATTGATCTGTGATAAGGGAAATGTATCAACAAAGGGTTCAATTTTCAGTTTGCCACCTGCCACGAGGTCCAGCACTTCCGGGTACAATTCAGCCCGGCATCCCCAGGTCCCGATCAGCTTTGCATCAAAAGCCATGAGATTACTCAGCCGCACTTCCACTTTATCCATGGTAAACCCAACAATGGAAAGCGTGGAAGTAAATGTGATGAGGTTAAAGGCCAGGTCCTGCCCGGATTTTGTTCCGCTTATTTCAAATATTTTCCAGCCTGTCTTCGGCGCTTTGATCTCCCTGGCTATTTCCTTTACTTTTTCTTTGACAACTTTCGTATCAAGTCCTTTAATGTTCAGCGTTGCATCAATTCCATTTGCTTTGGCGGTTGCCAGTTTTTCATCGTTGATATCAAGGGCAATGATTTTTGCCCCGAAAATTTTTGCGATCAGTGCCCCATAAATACCCACACCACCAACACCGATCACAATGGCCAGGTCGCCCGGTTCCAGTTCTGATTTTTTCACTACCTGGTACGGTGTCGATATGGCATCGGCGATCACGGAAAGTTGTTCGAGCGGGTATTCGTTGAGCATACTTTCCGGGACAGGACATAAAAACTTAGATGGCACTTTGATATGCGATGCAAATCCTCCGTGAAAATCATTCCCCGGCATCAACTGGTTGCGGCAGATATTGCTTCTTCCTTTTTTGCATAACTCGCATTCGCCGCATGGCAGAACTGCCGGGATGATCACATTTTTCCCAATCCATGCGGAATCTCCTTCTACCACCGTTCCGCTGATCTCATGCCCGAGTGTGAGCGGCAACGGATGTTTGGTTTGCACGCCATGATGCCAGAAACTGATATCAGTATGGCAAACCCCGCAACCCGACACTTTCACCAGCACTTCACCCTCATTCAAAAAAGGAAAATCCATTTCCGAGCATATGAATTCTTTATTCAATTCAACCATTTGCCATTGTATCATTTTCCGGTTACTCATAATTCTGTGTTTTCAAAAAGTATCGCTGTTCCCTGTCCCCCGCCGATACAGGCAGAAGCAATACCGTATTTAATTTTTCTTCTCTTCATTTCCAGTGAAAGGGTCAATGATAACCGGAGACCGGTAGCGGCCAGCGGGTGACCGATCGCAATGGCGCCCCCGTTGACATTTAATTTTTCCCGGTCCAACTTTAACTCTCTTTCGCAACCAATGACCTGTGCTGAGAATGCTTCATTGATCTCCAGCAACCCGATCTCTTCCATACCCAGCCCGGTTAATTCCAGTAAGAGCCTGATCGCAGGAACCGGGCCAAGCCCCATATATTTCGGATCCACTCCGCAACTGGCACCTGCAATTATCTTAGATACCTGTTTTATATTTTTTCTTTTTATAAATTCTTTCCCGGCAACAACGGCAGAAGCTGCCCCATCCACAATGCCGCTGCAATTACCGGCGGTCAATACACCCACTTCTGAAAATACAGGCGGTAGTTTTGAAAGTGCTTCGGATGTGGTCTCTCTCACCTGTTCATCGGTCATAAAATCTTTCACGCCACCGGGTAAACGAATTTTCCTGGTCTTTAATCCGTCAATATCAAATGCAGTTGAATTAACCGGTGTAATTTCATCAACGAATAATTTTTGCTCCCTGGCTGCTATGGCCCGTTGAAACGATGTCAGCGCATACTGATCACAATCTCCTCTCGTGATCGAATACAATTTGGCAACATTCTCTGCCGTAAATCCCATCGGGTAACCCGCAGCCGTATCATCCAGCGCTTCCCATAACATATCTTTAAAGACAGGTCTCCCGAGCGGGTGACCCATGCGGAGACCAAAACTCAGTGTGGGTGAAAGCGACATATTCTCTGTTCCCGTACATAAAACGGCATTGGCTTTTCCCAGTGTGATCTGTTCGGCGCCGGTGATCAGTGTTTCAAATCCTGATCCGCAGATGCGTTGCACCATTAATGCCGGCACTTCAACCGGGATACCGGAAAACAAACCAATATGACGGGGAAGAAAATAAGCATCATAGGAACTCTGGCCAATGTTTGCCACCACTAACTGATCAATTTCAGTCGGGTCAACATGACATTGCTGCATGGCTGCCCGGGAAGCAACAATGCCAAGATCTGTCGGTGATACCTGGGCCAGCGTACCGCAATATTTTCCAAACGGGGTTCGCCTTCCGCCGGCGAGGAAAATATCGTCAAACAAAATTCCAATTCCTTTTCTGGTATGATGATAACCTTTCATCGTTTTATTCGGAAGCGGCCAGCACTTCCATTTCTTTTGATCTTCCTTTTTCAAATACTTCTTTTGCAAACAAAGCGGCGCCGAATGAAACCGTGAACTGGGGCCTGTCAATTACATGTACGTCCTTTTTAAATTTTTCCTGCATCAGGTTTTTCAGGTAGGGATGATGCGCAATGACCCCGCCGATCAGGTAAACGGGGGCCAGCGGATCGATCCGGAGTTTGACGACCCGGTTCAAAATGGATAAATAGATACCCTTTGCAATATCTTCCACGGGCAATCCTTCAAAAAGCCAGCTCATGATCTCGGTCTTTGCGAAAACAGTACAGAAACTGTTCAGTTCTTTGCCAAAAGATGATTTGGATGCCAGATCACTCATTTCGGGAATATTAATTTCGGCACGTTCGGCCACTTCCGTGATGAAGGAACCCGTTCCGGCCGCGCATTTGTCATTGAGGTAAAAATTTTCAATATTGTTTTCTGCATTACACTTGATCACTTTGATATCCTCTCCCCCGATGTCGATGATATTTTTTACACCGGAAAAATATTTTGAAGCAGCCAGGGCCGCACAATTCAATTCTGTCTTTACGACATCCGCACCGGTAAAATGTTTGCGGCCATATCCTGTTGCGCAGGTGGAAGCGATCGTATATTCGCTTTTCAGCGCATCCACCACATGGCGGACAGAGATACGGTCGCGGTTCAATGTCTTCAATGCCGTTTGAAAAACCATTTTCTCCTCTTCATCAATAACCGAGAATTTGGTATACGCTGAACCAAGGTCAACTCCGAGGAAATAATTTTTGGATTTCCCTTTACCATTGGTGGCAGGAATTTCTTTGGTCAGGCTGTTTTGTTCAACCGCTGCCTTTGCCGTTTTAACCG
>CAZQGZ010000072.1:0-4510 GCA_964592935.1 uncultured Chitinophaga sp.
AACCCTGGCCCGTTTTTAATCCGTACCCTATGAAAACTGGTTTAAAGATATAATAATTTTTTAATTACGGCAAAGTAATTTGGCGGGTAACTCCATTAATGGTCAGGGTAGCCTGGTTATCGCAGTTGCCGTTACCAAAATCAAGGATGCCGACCCACCGGCTGTTATTGGGGTTTGGAAGGTTAGCCCTCACCGTTCTGATCCTGCCTTTTACGATCCACTGGCAGGTCATTCTTCTCAGGAGTGGTTCTGTGATCGTTGATTCCCAGTGTACGAGCAGGTTGCCCCTTCTGACAATTCCATTGGCATTACCCTCTATCTTAAAAGCATCATCCCTGGGATTATCCGGGGTAGCGGCCCCTTCAACCTGGGTAATGGTCCGGGTGCTGTTCCATTGGGTATAATTACCATCCGGCCTCGTGATCCTGCCATTGATGACTTCTACCCTGAACTTCCTGATAATACCGGTAGCGGGCGGAACCGGGGCAACAGAAATATTGGTTATTTTATGAATTCCTTCCACATGGTTATTATTCACATAATACCCGTCAAAACTGGTGGTGGCAACAGCGCCGGGATAGATCAGTTTATTGGTATACTCGATAATGATCTTTCCCCTGCGGATCCTTCCGTCGGGGCCCAGGCATCCGGATGTTCCGAAATCGATGGTAACAACGGCAGGGAATGGAGAATTGTTGGGATGAGTAACTGTAATGGTAAAACAACGGGGTGTTGGAGTCATCGTATCTGGCCGGCCAAAGAACACGCCCGATCCGGCTACGCCAACATCATTATTCACGCCCATGGCATCATCAAAAAATTCATTGAAAGTGGATTCTGCTTCGGCGTCGGCTTCCCCGGCTGTTTTAGAAACTTCCTCCTCCTGTGAATCCGTAGCAGTGCCGCTTTTTTCTTTGGCACAGGAAGCCACCATTAGTAATCCGAAAAAAAAGGAAAGTATTGCAAACTGTACCGGGTTAAAACGGGATTTCATAAACTGCAGTTTTAAGGTCAACGTTATATAACGGAATTAAGAAGACCTTTATTGAACAAAGTTTAAACGAATCTTAAAGTTTTTTGCGGAGTTTTGTTGTCCAAAGGTCCTGAAAATGACTTTAATAGACACTCATTCCCATATCTATCTCCCGGAATTTGATGGCGACCGGTCCGAAATGCTGGCCCGGGCCCAAAAAGAGGATCTCGGGAAAATACTGATGCCTGCCATTGACTCATCCACCCATGGGGCCATGCTGATGCTGGAAGAGGAGTATCCATCCCTTTGTTTAAGCATGATGGGCCTTCATCCCTGTTCGGTAAAAGAAAATTACCGGGAAGAATTAAAAATAGCCCGGGATCATTTTGAAAAAAGAGCATTCGTGGCCGTGGGGGAGACCGGTCTTGATTTTTACTGGGATAAGACCTATGTAACGGAACAATACCGGTCATTTCATGAACAGATCGAATGGGCCCTCGAATACGACATCCCGGTGGTTATTCATTCAAGAAATTCCATGGATGAATGTATTGCGACTGTACGCGAACACCAGCAGGGGAAACTGAAGGGCATCTTTCATTGTTTTTCGGGAAATGTAAAACAGGCGGAACAAATCATTGAACTCGGGTTTTATCTCGGCATCGGGGGAGTGGTCACTTTTAAGAATTCGGGATTGGATGCCGTGATGAAAACGGTCGGCCTGGATCATGTGGTACTCGAAACGGATGCGCCTTACCTCGCACCGGTACCATTCCGGGGAAAAAGAAATGAGCCGGGGTATTTGAAATATGTTTTGGAAAAATTAGAATTCATCAGGAATATCAAACAAGAGGAGATCGCATTACGAACAACAGCTAACGCTGAAAAATTATTCAAACTCTAAAGCCGAACCAGTATTTTTGCAACCCTTGCGCTGCCACTGATGCTAAAGAGCAGGCATTTGGAGACTTGTCCGAGTGGTTGAAGGAGCACGCCTGGAAAGTGTGTATACCTCAAAAGGGTATCGAGGGTTCGAATCCCTCAGTCTCCGCATAAATCCTGTCGTATGACGGGATTTTTTCTGCAGAGTAATTCCATAAGATTCCATCTATTGATGTATTTGGTTTTTAAAAAATAATAGTATGAAAAAAGCAAAGTTATTATTGGCTGCGTTTCTATTGATATTAAATACCCGGGCACAACATGTTATTGGCGAAAAATGGGGAGGAGGTATTATATTCTTTGTTTATGATAACGGGCAACATGGGTTAATTGCTGCACCTCGTGACGTTGGCGGGATGACAAAATGGTTCAATGATAGTACAAGATATGCAGGCGCCAGCGGAGATGGGTTGAATGCGGGAGTCATGAATACGGCCCTGATTATTGCATCGCAACGGACCATTGATCAATTCGGAAATATTGCCGCCCAGATTTGTGCTAATTACATCGTTAAGGATGGGGGTATTTTATATGGCGACTGGTATTTGCCTTCACAATACGAACTGAATTTATTGTATCAGCAAAGAAGCGTGGTGGATGGTTTTTATAGCGACAGTTACTGGAGTTCAACGGAAAACGACATAAACACGGCCATTATCCAGCATTTCAATGATGGCACCGGAGGCAAGGCTGTCAAGAGCAATGTCGTTGCACGCGTCCGTGCCATACGGGCTTTTTAATTCTTTATGAATTCAGAATAGCAGCAGTTTGAATACCTTACCCGGGGAGTATTTTTTACCAGTTATTCGCCTGTTCCGCATTCATTCTTTCCGAAACATCCATGGGTTGATGGTCTTTCCAGTCCCGGTCATAACGCACAAACCAGGAGATCCATAAACTCCGGCTCAGCCGCATCAGATAAGGTTGAAGAACGATCAACAGCAATGCATTAAAACCAAGCCAGTAAAAAAAACGGTTATCGGTGGTGGAAAGCCCGACAAGAGCCCACCAGGCCAGCAGGCTGAATGCACAGATGACTACTGCCATCGCATAACTGACATAACTGGTGCCATAATAAAAACCCACTTCGATCTCCGTGGGCTGCCCGCAAACCGGGCATTCCTTGTTCATCAGCATGTTCTTTTTATAATTGATCCTGGTGCTGTATTGAAATAATTTCCCTTCCCTGCACCGGGGGCAGCGGCAACCCAGCGTGGAGGATAAATAACCCCGGCTTTTTTTTGTTTCACTCATGACCTTATCTCTTTTGAAAAACCAAATAAAATATTATCGTGATATTGTTTTTTTCAACGATTCTTAAATTGGCCGCAAAGATGATGAAATAATGCGAAAGAAAATATGGAATGCCTGTAACTAAAAGTGGATTATTATAAATTCCCGCAGATAAAAATACAAGCAGGTATCGCAGATTATGTTGTAATCATCAGCGATTTCTGCGACCCAATCTGCGGAATCTGCGGGAAAACCTTTGGTCATCTAAAACTGCCCCACTACCAAAGTTCGTTATTGACCGGTTTCAAATATTTCTCGCAGCGGTCGCTGCGAAGCAGCGGCGCAATGCTGCGCACTTTGCTCCTTTGCGGGCGCTGCGTGAAATCAAAATCGTACACTACCCAAAGTTCACGGGATTGATTCAGTATAATTTTTTTTCGTACCTTATCCCGCATTTTGAAAATTCATCACAAAAAAATTCTGAGTTATGAAACCCAACGAAAATTCCCCCTCTAACAACCGCCGTCATTTTTTAAGTACGCTGGCAACCGGTGCTGCAGCTATCAGTTTAGCAACATTGACTCCTTCCGTGCAGGCCATGGCAGGTGAGTTCAATTCGATACCCGTTGCAGATGATGACCCGGAAGCCATGTTTAAAAAGATCAAAGGCAAACACCGGGTCGTCTTTGATTCCACACAGCCTCATGAGATCATGCCATTTGCATGGCCAAAGGTTTTCTTATTGACCAATGAAATGACGGGCACTCCCAACGCGGATTGCAGTGTAGTGGTGGTGCTGCGTCACAGCGCCATCGGTTATGCCATGGAAGACCGGCTTTGGGCAAAATACAAATTGGGTGAGTTGTTTAAAGCAAACGATCCTGAAACCAACAAACCTTCGGAACGCAATCCTTTCTGGAAACCCAAGCCCGGCGCATTTAAAATCCCCGGCGCAGGAGAGGTGGAGATTGGAATAGATCAATTGCAAAGCAAAGGAGTTATGTTCTGTGTATGTGAAATGGCTATTACCGTTTATAGCGCGGTGGCAGCTCAAATGAATGGCCTGGATGCCGCAGATGTCAGAAAAGATTTTGTCAGCGGTATTCTCCCGGGCATACAAAAAGTTCCTTCCGGTGTATGGGCACTCGGCCGTGCACAGGAGCATAAATGCGGGTATATTTTTGCAGGATAATAAAAATAAAATGACTATCGTGTGAAGAAAAATCTCAAATAATAAATCACAAGAACCAAAAAAAAGAGAGAAAAGAAGAAAAAAATACAAAATCAGAAACCTATTGTTACTTTCTTTTTTGCTTTTATTTTTTTGGTTCTTGTTATTTGGTTCTTGTTATTTGGTTCTTG
>CAZQGZ010000072.1:4610-16482 GCA_964592935.1 uncultured Chitinophaga sp.
ATCATTTGGCGCATCGGTAGCCGTACAACGTCCTTCCAGTCTGGGTGAGATGGGGGAGAAGACTTTTAAATATTCTTCAATCACGCTATGTAATGTTGCCCCGGTTCTTGTAGGTTTTTTTACACCTTCCATCCTGCAAATGGTTGTGTCCGGGTCGCCATCCCTTTCGCAGGCAACAAATACATATTCCCTGGCGGGGTCAACAGGCTCGCCTTTTATTTTTATATGGTTCACCCGCTTGCCCATTCCTTTATCAATGGTAAAGTTTACTTCCATTCCTTTAAAACGGATCACCCATCCTCCGAATCTTTTTGCGGGATCTTTTGCAAATGCGTTCTCCAGTTCTTTTTCCATCCATTCCCGGAGTTGCTTTCCGGTGACTGTTCCCATCTTGGCTTCGCTGTCAACCGGTAACATGCTCCATAGATAATCTGTTGTAATGTCCGCTATTCCTGTTTTTGGATCGGGAACAAGGGGAGGGCAAAACCGGAAACCATTGCTGAGCGCAATATCCGGTTTGAATTTCCACATGATAGCATCCGTTATGAAATTATCCATGGGTGTTTCAATCACATAGTATCTAAGCAGCGGTGTTTTGGTTTTCCCGATCACCCGGTTCAGTTCTTTTTCAAATGGCTCTTTTGTTTTTTTTATCAATCGTTTCATTTCCTCATCTTCTTTGTAACGGGCAGGGTCCACATCCAGGAGCTGATAAATGTGATCTTTCACTTTCCCTTTTTCAATAACAATATCCAGCCGGGAAATAAAAGAACCAAATGCGCCCGGTTCGGTTACTCTGGCATGTTTTCCCTCAATAGGTTTTCGCACCCGCTCATGGGTATCGGCGCCTAAAATATAATCCACTCCTTTTATCGTATCATTATTTGATAAGCCAACCTGCTGTGCAAGACCCATATGGGTCAATAAAAAAACCATATCGCATTTTTCATGTTCTTTTAAAACCCGGATATAGCCGGCCACATTTATTTCCGGGAATGTAAATTTTATGCCTTCGCTGTAAGCGGGCGATTGTCGTTTGGGAGTCAGCGGATCATTATACCCGATGAACCCGATCCTGATCCCGGCAACCTGTTTGATAAAATAGGGCGGGAAGATCAGTTCACCATTGAGTTCATCTTTGGTATCATGAAACATGTTGGCGCAAACTTTCACTCCGTCATAGGCAAACATGTCCTGCATCATCATTTTTTTTCCATACACCACTTCCCAGTTTCCGGGAAGCATGATATCGTAACCAATATTGTTGATAAGGGGTATGATGGCCTGTCCTTCCGTTAGTGCTGCAATACCGGCGCCCTGGAAACAATCACCACCATCGATCACCAGTGTGTTTGAAGGGTTTCGCTTTCTCAATTCATTGATCATTGTTTTCAGCGTGGCAAAACCGCCTCTTTTTTTATATACGGGTTTGCCGCCTTCCATAAAAAATTCATCATGAATATTTAATTGCGAGTGTATGTCAGCTGTATGCAATAGGGTAAGCATTTCTGCTTTTCCGTTTGCTAAGGCTTTATTTCCTGCAATACCTGCCAGAAGGTATGCTGCATCATCTGAATACAAAGCAGAAGCGGCAACCGGGCTGATCAATCCGCCGCCAATGCCCAAACCCAATCCGAGTTTGCCGGCTTTCTTTAAAAACTCTCTCCGGCTGTTTTCAGAAACCTGTATATGAAGCTCTTTTTCCTTTTCAGTAATATGCTGATGGATACAATCGTTGCAACGACAATCCTCCTGTTCGTTCATGTTCATAAAATTCTTTGAGTGATCATTCCTTTATTTTGCCTGTTTATTTTTCCGGTCTTCCGCTATCGGTTTGAATGGTCCGTATTTATGCTGTATTTCCGGGAAACTGTCTGCGTAAGGTCCAAACGGGAGATCAATTGGTTTTTTAGAGATATCCGGCCAGTCTTCTTTAAAAATTTTTGAAGGACGTGGTTGTGAACATATATATGCAGCCACATCCCATGCTTCTTCATCCGTTAATTGCGGGTTATGATATTCCACTTCCCCGAAAGGCATATTGTTTTTTACAAATCCTGCAATCCTGGAAAGCCGGAATAAACCGGCGGCCGTATTATAGCTGTTTTCTCCCCAAAGCGGCGGGTAAACATACCCGGTGCCTTCCGTATTTTTTTGCCCTTGCCCGTCCTTGCCATGACATCGCTGGCATTTTCCTTCAAATACAATTTTTCCTTTTCCCGGATCAGCAGCCCGGTCCAGGTAAGGGATCTCCATGATCCCGCTTCCTTTCGGTTTGTGTCCTTTGGGAATACCATCACCGAGCCAGTGCATGTATGCAATGATGGCTTTCATTTCTCTGCTGTTGCTGTCGATGGCTTTGCCATTTAAACTTCGTTCCATGCAATCGGAAATTCTTTTGACGACGGTTTCAATTCCCCCGCTCCGGGCCCTGAATTGAGGATAGGTTGCTACCACGGCGCCGAAATTATTTCCCCAGGGTACCGTGCCGCCGTTCACATGACAATTCTGGCAATTCATTCCGTTGGTGATTTGTGCAACGGTCCCTTTAGGCCCGAGATAATAAGAAGTATTTTCAATTAATGCATGACCATATCTTGCGAGGCTGTCTTTTTCCGGTATCTGGTACTTGTTCCAGCCCCTCCATACATGTTCGGTCGTATCTGTCAATGAATAACCGCTGCCTTTTCCGTTACAGGATGTAATAAAAATAACGATGACCTGCAAAAAACAAAACGTAAAAAAGTAAAATGTTGTTTTCATTCCATTTCATTCATCGGTCAATGCGGTAGTTTTTCACGCAGGTATCCATAGACCCAGGTACCGGCAACGGCGCTGAAGAATGTTACAATAATAACGGTAGCCCCTGTTCCTATTTGTGCAAATAAAGGGCCAGGGCAGGCGCCGGTGAGGGCCCATCCAAAACCAAAGATCAATCCCCCGATGATATTTCCCTTGTTGACACTTTTGTTAATGAATACAATGGGTTCACCATATATGGTTTTGATCCTTAATTTTTTTATGAGAAAAACCGAAATGACACCCACAGCAACAGCCGAACCAATTACTCCGTACATGTGAAAACTCTGCAGACGGAACATTTCCTGGATGCGAAACCAGGAAATTACTTCAGCCTTTACGAGGATAATGCCAAAAAGTATTCCTGCAAGCAGGTATTTCAGGTTATGCCAGAAGGGATGTTTTAATTCCGATTCGTTCACGCACATCGTATCCATGGAGCGTACTTCGAAGTCCGTATTCTTTGCCAGGAACTCTTTATGTTTTTTTTCTTTTATGGTTTCCTTTGTGTTCATATGTTGTTCCTTTATAGTTTAAGTAAAACAGGTATCAGCAGGTTGGCAACGAGGAAGCCGCCTGCCATAAATGAAATGGTGGCGATCAGGGAAGATAACTGCAGGTTTGATAAACCCATGATAGCATGCCCCGATGTGCATCCACCTGCATAGCGGGTACCGAATCCCACCATAAAACCACCGGCCACCATCAATACCATGCCTTTAACTGACAACAGGGTATCCCAGCTAAAAAGTTCGGAAGGCACAAGCCCGCGGAAATCAGTGATGCCATGTGTTTGAAGATCGCCGGTGAGTTTGGCATTTAATACGACCGGGCCGGGGTTTGAAAAAAACCAGGTTACCAAAATAGCGCCCAAGACAATCCCTGTTACAAAAAAAAGATTCCATATCTCTTTTTTCCAGTCGTATTTGAAAAAAGGAATATTGGCAGGCAGGCAGGCGGCACAGATATGCCGCAGGGAAGAAGATATTCCGAAAGTTTTATTGCCGATCAGTAAAAGTAAGGGTACTGTTAACCCGATCAGGGGTCCGGCCACATACCAGGGCCAGGGTTGTTTTATCCATTCAATAAATGACATTGGTTTCTGTTTTAGTCAATAAAATTAAAGTAAAAAAAGGACTCCATATTTTGATGGCTAAAGATTGCAAATAGTAAAAAATTTATCAACGGAATATGGATCTGTAACGTCCATAGAGAGTATATATGCAACGACTCAAAACATTATTCAGCCGGAAAAATCAAAGGAACAGTTCTTTTATAATAATATAAATACCCATTGCCAGTACAAACCAGCCAAAGGCTTTTTTTAAATGGTCACCGGAAATTTTATTGCTTAGCCTGTTGCCGATAAATATTCCTGCAATGGCTGCTGCAGTAACTGATAAAAGTAATTTCCAGTCCATGGAATAATTGGAAAGATCACCGGTAAATCCGATCAATGATTTGGCGGCAATGATCAACAGGGAAGTGCCGACTGCTTTTTTCATTGGCAGTTTGCAAAATAATACCAGTGCAGGTATGATCAGGAATCCTCCGCCGGCTCCCACCAAACCGGTTAATACGCCGACAACAATTCCCTCCAGCATGATCATCGGGTAATTATAGGATGGCACGGTTGTATCTCCTGATTGTTGTTTGTTGCCTTTTATCATGGTAAAGGAAGCTGTGATCATCAATATGGCAAACAATACCATCAGCAGGATGGGTTTGGTGATGACCAGGTCACCGATCGTAAAGACTTTTTTGGGTATCAGGGGCAGCAGGAATTTGCGTGTAGCAAATACGGCTATAATGGAAGGCAGTCCGAAGATCAGCGCCGTTTTCAGATCAATTAATCCCTGGCGGTATTTTGGTATTGCACCGATCAAACTGGTACTGCCTACAATGAATAATGAATAAGCGGTTGCGGTAACGGGATCCACGTCAAACAGGTAAACCAGCACAGGCACCGTCAGAATAGAACCGCCTCCGCCAATTAGTCCAAGAGACAAACCGATCAGCAAAGAAGCGAAGTAGCCCGCAATTTCCATGAAGTTTTTTTTAATCGAAGAAATTAATCATTCAGCACTTTTTCCATCTGCATGCTGCGGCTGCCTTTGATCAGCAGGCAGGAATTTTCAAAATGCTGTTGTTGCAACCATTCCTTAGCCTGCCCCGCATTTTCAAATGTAATAAAGGGGTTTTCAACCAGTAAAAAATCACCGCCGACCAGCACTACATTTTTCCATGGAAATTGCTGAATGAGATCAACAATGGCTTTATGTTCCCGGAAACTATCCTCTCCTAATTCTGCCATTCCTCCCAGCATCAATACTTTATTATCAGCAGTAAGACGGGCAAAATTTTCTATAGCCAGTTTCATACTGCTGGGGTTGGCATTATAGGCATCCAGTATGATCTTATTACTGCCGGCTTCTATCAATTGTGAACGGCTGTTGGAAGGAATGTAATTTTCGATCGCCATTTTGATCTTATCCCCTGTTACATTGAAATATTTTCCGACAGCTATTGCTGCCAGCACATTGGGTAAATTATATTCACCTACCAGTTTTGTTTTCAATGATGAAAAAGCTGCGCCTTTATGAATGGCCACTTCAAGAAAAGGCTCACTGCTTTTCACCTGTCCTTCGAGGTCTGCTTCAGTCGTACCATATTTGAAAATAGCCGGAATTCCTTTACTCATTTCCTGCAGGTAATCATAATCCCGCATGATAAAAACTGTTCCCCTATGTGCCCGTAAATAATCAAACAATTCCCCTTTTCCCTTTTTAACTCCTTCGGGGCCGCCGAAACCTTCGAGATGAGCCTTACCGCAATTGGTGATGATCCCATGTGTGGGTAATGCATATGTGCAATAGGAGGCAATTTCCTGCTGATGGTTTGCACCCATTTCAATAACGGCGATCTCTGCATCGGGTTTGATCTTAAGCAGCGTAAGGGGAATACCGATCTGGTTATTCAGGTTACCTTCTGTTGTATATGTCCTGTAAGTGGTGGATAGCACAGCATGAATTAATTCCTTGGTAGTGGTCTTTCCGTTACTGCCGGTGATTGCCAGGAAAGGGACATTAAATTGCCGCCTGTGATAAAGGGCCAATTGCTGCAGCGTTACCAATACATCGTCAACCAAAATTGTTTTTCCCGGGATCTCAAATTCTTTTTCATCGATCACTGCAAAAACAGCGCCTTCGTGTATTGCGCGGGCGGCAAAGGCATTGCCGTTAAAATGTTCTCCTTTTAAAGCAAAAAAAATGTCACCGGGCTTTAGTTTCCTGGTATCCGTTTGTACGGATGGGTGTTTTGAAAAAATATGATAGAGTTCTTCTATGGTCATTCAGCAAAAATAAGCTCAAATAAAAAAGCCCCCCGGTCAAACCGGGGGGCTCTGAAAATTTTATCCGATTATTTTTTCTTTGATTTGGAACCCTTGGTCTTGGTGTTTTGCCTGCGGGTTTTAAATTGCTGCCCGGCCTTTCTTCCGTTTCCTTCGGGGCTGCCCATGCGATCCATGGCACAACGGAAACCTAAGGTACTCAAAGCCTGGTCTTCTTCGAGGTAGCGGCGGCTGCCCGGGGTAAGCCAGTAAGGACGATCATTCCAGCTTCCGCCTTTATACACTCTTGATTTATCGCTTACCAGTGTGGTGATGCCATATCCGTAAGAAGCCTGTGATAAGGAGTCACCATCAACAAAGTTTATTACATTTCCACGCTGATAATTCCTGCGGTTCTTGCTTTCTTCATCGGTTACGTCAACCATCTTTACTCTCCCGGTGCTGTCAACTTCCGCTTCACCATTGGCATTTTTATAGATCTTCTGGAACCTGTTTCCACGATAGGGAGCGGGCATATCATCATAATCAAGGGTTGACATCGGGCGATAGACATCCTGCACCCATTCGCTTACATTTCCGGCCATATTGTAAAGTCCGAATCCATTGGGGAAGAAAGATTTTACTTCGGATGTATAAAAAGCATTATCGTTCAGACCACCGGCCACACCGGCGTTGTCTCCGGAACCTCTTTTGAAGTTGGCCAGGAAAACGCCCTGCCAACTGCCATGACGGGTATCCCGGAGCCCGTTAATATTCTGTGACCAGGGATACATTTGTTTATTGGAAACCAATTCTTCACCCCTTTTCTTTTTCGTGCTCACCTTGGGGTTTTGATTGATCAGGCCATAAGCTGCATATTCCCATTCCGCTTCAAACGGTAGCCTGTAGTCTGGAAGCAAGATGCCGGATTCCATAGTAGCTATGGTCTGTTTGGGTTCACCCTTTTTGGTTTTAATTTTACCCGGAGGGGCTGTGTATAATCCCAACAGGTATGATTTGGTTGTAAAATTATTTTCACCCTGCTGTGCCCCGGGTTTTAAATTGGCTTTATTGATAAAACTCTTGTCCTTTAATAATTTTTCATTCACCCGGTCGCTTCTCCAGAGACAAAAATCATGTGCCTGTCTCCAGCTAACACCCACAACGGGATAATTATTGAAACCGGGATGACGCAAATAAAATTCAACCAATGGTTCATTATAACTGAGCTCGCTTCTCCAGCATAATGTATCCGGTAAAGCTGCTTCAACGATCTTCAGGTTGGCAGGATCGGAGGGATCAAACACTTTATTCAGCCAGTTCAGGTATTCACGATAGTGTACATTGGCCACTTCAGTGCGGTCGATATAAAATGAAGGAACAGACACACGACGGGGAATATTATTCCAGTCACCCATGATGTCTTCTTCAGTTTGACCCATGGTAAAGGTCCCACCTTCTACGAAAACAAGACCGGGCCCGGTTCCCTGCTCTTTAGACTTTGACACCTGGTAACCACCCATGTTTTTATCATTGTAGTTCCATCCGGTAACATCCGATTTGTCCATCTTTTTCTTAAAAAGTCCGCCGTTCTTGCAGGAAGTCACCAACACTGCACAGGACATCAGGATCACGAAGTTTCTCATTGTTTTTTGCATAAACCTATGAATTGGAATAAATTTAACGCCGGATAGGGTAAAATATTGCACCTGGTTCAGCTTTTACCTGCCGGCCCGATACCTATCGGGAGCGAATATAGACAGTTTCGGTAAAAATAGTAAAGAAGAACTATTTTTTTTCAGCCAAATATCCCCTAAAAAAATAGGGATTAAACTATGATAATAAGCCGGTATTTTCCCTGTATTTTCCTGCTTTATACCTGTTCGTTACCGGCTATGGCCCAGCGAAATTATTCAGCCGGTTCTGTGCTGTCTTCCGGGGCCTGGTATAAGATGAGTGTGAATGGTCCCGGTATTTATAAAATTGACATATCCCTGCTCAACAGCCTGGGAGTTAATACCGGCAACCTTGCGTCAACATCCATCCGGTTATTTGGGAATGGCGGGCAAATGTTGCCAGAGGCCAATGCGGTTCCCAGGGCAGATGACCTCGAAGAAAATGCTATCATGATCGTTGACGGGGGTGACGGGGTCATCAATGGAACCGATTATATTCTTTTTTTTGCCAATGGACCGGATGAATGGGTTAAAGATTCAGCACAACTCCGTTTTACTCACCGGAAAAATTTATTCAGCGACAGGTCATATTATTTTTTAAGTATCGGGGGAAATGGCAGGCGGATCCTGGATGCGCCGGTGATATCATCACCCAATATCACCGTTACCGGGTTTTCAGAAAGATACTTTCATGAAATGGATACGGTTAATTTTCTGGGGAGCGGAAAAGAATGGTATGGTGAAGAATTTTCAAACCTGCCGGGAAGATCATTAACCAGGAATTTTACTGTCAGCATTCCCAACATGCAGAATAATTCCCCGTTGTTGCTTCAAACCCATTGCGTGGCCAGATCCGTTGGAACTGGCAGCCGGTTTGATATCGCTGTCAATAATCAACCGGTAACTCAACTACCTATTAATCCGGTCAGTGGAGGTCAGTATGATTTGTTTGCCCAAACTGCAACCGGTCTTGTCAATGGAATCGCTGCTAATAATAATATCGCCATCCGATATACCTATGTGCCCGGAAGTATGAATGCACAGGGATGGCTTAATTGGTTTGAATTGTTTGCCCGCAGGAATATTTCTTTAAACGGCATCAATCAGCTTTTATTCAGGGATTGGACAAGTGTAGGAAACAATATTGCTGAATTTGTTGTCACCGATGCGGTTGCAGGTACGCAGGTTTGGGATATCACGGATCCGCTGAAGCCGGTTAGGATGCCGGGTATTTTTATCAACAACGAATTTCGTTTTATTAATAATTGTTCCAGGTTAAGAGAATACGTGGCATTTAATACTACGGGTTATTTAACACCACTTGCCATCGGAAAAATAGCAAACCAGGATCTTCATAATGCTTCCCCGGCCGACCTCATTATAGTTACTCATCCGGCTCTTTTATCGCAGGGGCAACGCCTGGCACAGTTACACCGGCAACAAGACGGATTGCGGGTATTGGTAGTAACCACCGAACAGGTATATCATGAATTCGGCAGCGGCAGCCCTGACCCAGTAGCTATTCGTGATTTTGTAAAAATGTATTATGATAAATTCAGGTCCAATTCAGCCAATAAACCCCGTTACTTATTATTATTTGGTGATGCTTCCTTTGATTACAGGGACATGGTAAAAAATAATACCAATCTTGTTCCGGCTTATCAGAATAATTTTTCACTGGATCCATTGTCATCCTATACATCGGATGATTTTTATGGTTTCCTCGATGACCAGGAAGATATCAATTCGGGGGTCATCCTGAATTTACTTGACATTGGAATTGGCAGAGTGCCGGCAAAAAATTTTGAGGAAGCCAAAAATTTTGCGGATAAAGCGGAAGCCTACACTGGCGCCCGGGGCCTGGGTCCCTGGAGAAACAATCTCACATTTATAGCCGATGATGAAGACAATAATCTTCATTTGCAGGATGCGGAAATAATAACGACAACAGCCAATAACACCGCCCCGGTCTTTAACCAGCAAAAAATTTACCTGGATGCATTTCACCAGGAAAGCGGCCCGGGAGGCAGTCATTATCCGCAGGCCAACGAGGCCATCAATAACCAGGTTTATAATGGAACGCTTATCTGGAATTTCAATGGTCACGGGGGTTTTAAAAGACTGGCTGAAGAAACTATTCTGGATGAAGCGATAGTCAATAACTGGAACAATCCCGACAGGCTGCCTTTATTTGTAACAGCGACCTGCGATTTTGCTCCTTACGATAACCCGGCCATCCATTCTATCGGTGAAAATATTTTATTACGACCAAAAACAGGAGCCATCGCATTGATGACAACCACCCGGTTGGTGTTTGCTTTCAGCAACCGCGTCATAAATAATAATTACCTGCAATTTGCTTTGCAGCCCGAGGCAAACGGCAATTATAAAACATTGGGAGATGCCATGAAGGATGCAAAGAATTATACCTATCAGAATTCAGCCGATGTGGCCAACAACCGGAAATTTACCCTGCTTGGCGATCCGGCTTTAACATTGGCATTTCCCCGGTTTAGGATCCGAACAACAAAAGTGAATGGAATACCAGCCTCCCAGGCAGATACATTGAGTTCAACTGAAAAAATTATTATGGAGGGAGAAGTAACAGATGTTGCGGGCAATTTATTGACAAATTTTAATGGCCATGTATATCCTTCCGTTTTTGATAAACCACAAACAGTAAATACGATCGGGAATGATCCGGGAAGCCAGGTCACATCATTCAGTTCGCAAACCAATGTACTGTTCAGGGGCAAGGCATCTGTACTGAATGGTAAATTTTCTTTTACATTCAAAGTGCCGAAGGATATCAATTACCAGTACGGGAACGGCAAACTGAGTTTGTATGCTGAAGACGGTATCAAAGATGCGAATGGATTTTTTACCAATTTTATTATTGGGGGCGCCGGAAATAATGCAGGGAGTGACCGGGAGGGCCCGCAGATAAAAATTTTTTTAAATGATGAAAAATTTGTCAATGGGGGAATGACAAATCAAAACCCTGTGTTGATCGTAAAGCTTTCGGACTCTTCGGGAATCAACACCACCGGAACCGGCATCGGTCATGATATCGTTGCTACGCTGGATAATGACAACCGGAAATATTTTATACTGAATGATTTTTTCCAGGGTGAACTGAACAGTTACCAGCAGGGTGTGGTTCGTTTTCAGATGCCGGAATTATCACCCGGTGCGCACACCATTAAATTAAAAGCATGGGATGTGTTGAATAATTCAAATGAAGCCGTACTGGAATTTATTGTTGCAAGCGATGAAGCGCCGGAATTGAAACATGTACTTAATTATCCCAATCCCTTTACGACGAAAACACAATTCTGGTTTGAACATAATAAGCCCGGTCAACCCCTTGATGTATCTATTCTAATCATGACCATTACAGGGAGAGTGATAAAGACGATTCATCAAACCATAACAACAGAGGGAAACCGTTCCGCAGAAATAGAATGGGATGGAAGAGATGATTATGGAGATAAGACTGGCCGGGGTGTGTATTTATATAAATTGCGTATTACCACTACGGGTAAAAAGAAAAAAGAGGTCATGGAAAAGCTGGTAATACTGTAATTACATCCGGGCAAAAAAGATTTTCTTTTTTATGTTTTCAGAAAAAGCCTGCTGTGGTAAATAATATATATTTTATATAAGTAAACACGGCAATAAGCCCATTATGGGGGCTTTTTTAATGAAAGGAGAAAGCATGAAATTCGGGATAAACGGGGTTTTTGCAGGCAGGAAATAATTTTTTTTGTGAGGCGGCATAATGCAAAAGAGCCTGAAAAAGACTTATTTAGCTATAAAATAGGGGGGAGGAGCCGAAATAAAATTCCGGAGAAATGAGATTGAAATCTGAAATAGTCTTTACTTTGGAAAAACGGGCAAACCGGGCAATAAAAAGGTGGGGAAAACGTTAAATGTGTCCAAACCGGGAATTTTGCCCGAAAAAAAGGATGACTAAAATCAGTCGTCCGGACTTTTTAAAAAACAAAAAAAATCAGATTTTTTTGTTTCGGATAAAATTCTATAATTTAGTTTTGTATTTCATCAA
>CAZQGZ010000073.1:0-16458 GCA_964592935.1 uncultured Chitinophaga sp.
TCAAACAATAATACCCGGATGCCATTTTATTATTCTGGGTAGGCGATTTTTATGAAACATTCGGGCAGGATGCGGTGGTGGCTTCGCAAGTGCTGGGAATTACGCTGACAAAAAGAAATAATAATGCCGCTTCTTCTTCTGAACTGGCAGGCTTTCCTCATCATGCGCTGGATACGTACCTGCATAAACTGGTAAAAGCCGGTTTGCGTGTTGCTATCTGCGATCAGCTTGAAGATCCCAAACTGGCCAAAGGCGTTGTGAAAAGAGGGGTGACCGATATGGTGACACCGGGTACCGCTGTTAATGATAAATTACTGGATCATCAAAGCAATAATTTTTTAGCATCCATTCATTTTGCAGAACATGATCAATATGGCCTGGCTTTTCTTGACATTTCTACGGGGGAGTTCTTACTGGCCGAAGGTGACCGCGAATATGCAGATAAATTATTGCAAAGTTTCAAACCGGCTGAAGTGGTTTTTCAGCGGCATAAACAAAAAAATTTCAAGGAATATTTCGGCAGTAAAATATATTCTTATACACTGGATGAATGGATCTTTGACTCCACTTATGCGGAAGAGATCCTGCTGAAACATTTTCAAACGCATTCACTCAAAGGGTTTGGTATTGAGGACCTCAAAACGGGAATGATCGCAGCCGGGGCCATCATTCATTATTTAAAAGACACGGAACATCCCAACCTGCAGCATATTACTTCGCTGCAACGGATCGACCGCGATGATTTCCTGTGGATGGACCGTTTCACCATCCGGAACCTGGAACTGGTATCCGGAAACTCAGAAGGGAACCATACTTTGCTGAAAGTTCTTGACAGCACCGTATCGCCCATGGGCGCCAGGTTACTGAAAAGATGGATCATTTTCCCGCTGAAAGATATTCAGAAGATCCATGAAAGACTGGATACGGTTGAACACCTGGTGAAAGAAACTGAGCTGCGCAATAAATTATCCCAGCATATCAAACATTGCGGTGATATTGAAAGACTGGTCTCCAAAATTCCGCTGAAAAAAATAAACCCGAGAGAAGTTTTACAACTGGCCCGGGGATTGAAACAGGTGGACGCCATCAAACAACTTTGCCTTTCTTCTTCCAATGAATATTTAAAAAGGCTGGGTGATGCGCTGAATCCCTGTCCCTATATTGCTGACAAGATCTTTAAAGAGATCGTGGACAATCCACCGGCCCTGGTGATCAAGGGAGGTATGATGAACAGCGGGGTCAGTGCAGAACTGGATGAACTGAGAACGATCGCTCACAGCGGGAAGTCCTACCTCACCCGCTTACAGCAGAAAGAAGCTGAAATAACCGGCATCAGTTCCCTTAAGATCGGCTTTAATAATGTATTTGGCTATTACCTGGAAGTAACCAATGCACATAAAAACAAAGTGCCGGCAGATTGGATGCGCAAACAAACACTCACCCAGGCCGAAAGATATATCACTCCTGAACTGAAAGAGTATGAAGAAAAAATAACAGGGGCCGAAGAAAAGATCTTACAGGCTGAATTGGAACTCTTCGAAGCCTTGCTGAATGAATTGTCCGATTACCTGGCACCGGTGCAGGCCAACGGCACAATCGTAGCTATCCTGGATTGTCTTTGTTGCTTTGCGGCCAATGCGATTCATTTCCGTTATAAAAAACCCCTGGTGCATCCCGGTGATGAAATGATCATCCGGGAAGGGCGCCACCCGGTCATTGAAAGAAATTTACCCGTTGGAGAAACCTATATCAGCAATGATCTGGAATTAAACAAGACCGATCAGCAACTGATCATACTCACAGGTCCCAACATGAGCGGTAAAAGCGCCCTGCTCCGTCAAACAGCGCTGATCACGCTGATGGCGCATATGGGAAGTTTTGTCCCGGCCACAGATGCAAAAATTTCCCTGACTGATAAAATTTTTACAAGGGTCGGCGCTTCGGATAATCTCAGCGGCGGCGAATCCACTTTCATGGTGGAAATGAACGAGACGGCTTCAATCATTAATAATATTTCCTCACACAGCCTGGTATTACTGGATGAGATCGGGCGAGGTACTTCCACCTATGACGGCATTTCAATTGCATGGAGTATTGCCGAACACCTTCATAATTCACCTCACCAGCCCAAAACACTTTTTGCCACGCATTACCATGAACTGAATGAACTCGAAGAAAAATTACCGCGGGTAAAGAATTATCATATCACCAACAAAGAAGCCGGCAACAGGATCATCTTCCTGAGAAAACTGGCAAGAGGGGGAAGCACACACAGTTTTGGTATTCATGTGGCCAGGATGGCAGGAATGCCTCCTTCGCTGATTGAACGGGCCAATGAGGTGCTTCATCATTTGGAAAGTATCCATGAAGCCAGTCAGGAGCCGGAAGTCGGGAGCCGGGACTCTGGAAATACCGGAAAGAAAGTAAAAAGTTTTTCCTCTTTTCAATCGGATAGTCAACGGATGCAACTTTCGATCTTTGATGCACACAGTGAAACCTTTGAAGAAATAAGAAAATTGCTGCAGGATTTAGATATCAACCGGCTTACACCGGTTGAAGCGTTACTGAAATTGCAGGAGATCAAAAACAGGCTGAAATAACCGGGGCCGGGACATTTGTCCACCAGTTTCCCAAAAAATATTGTCTTTTCCAAAAACTTCTTATTTTTACCACAAATCCCGCAATCATGAAATTGATCAAACTAACTGCTTTAACCTCATTCCTTTTTGTTTTTGTATTTGGTTTCAGTTCCTGCGAGAAGATCGCTGAAAAGAAAAAAACCACCGATTATGAGAAAAAGGGTATCCTGATGACCGGTGCCCAGGAAAACCCGGTCAATTCATCTGCAGCCATCGGTATTATGGATGTTTCCTATACCAAAGAAACCCGCATATTGACCTGGTCAGTGACCTGGTCTGGCCTTACCGGACCGGTAACGCTGATGCATATTCATGGAGTGGCACCCGCTGGTTATAATGCATCCCCGGTTTTAAACATCATTGCAGCATCAAACGCCCTTGCCGTGCCTAATTCCACGTTGTACCCGGCTACAGGAAAATTTTCCGGCACCATGCTTTGCGATGGCTTTGTAGTAAAAGAACAGGACCTCCTGAATGGTTTATATTATATGAATATTCATACAGCCGCTAACCCGGGTGGTGAGATCAGGGGCCAGATTGTTTTCCAATAAATACAATTGATAAAAAATAATTTTCCCCGTTCCTTTTTTTTGGGAACGGGATTTTTTTTGCAATCGGTAATGAAAAAACTTACAAAACATCAAACCAAACCGGCTTCCTGTCATTCCAGTTGCCGTTGTAGTTGATAAATAATTCTTCCCCGGCCTTTATAAAATGAACTGATCTGATGCTGATGGTTTGATTTTCAAAATCCATTTCATACTCACAGTTACTCTTGTAGGAATGGTTGTAAACCGGCACATAACCCAGGGCCATACAGCACTGTCCTTTATCAGCGCCCCATTCAAAGATATAATCATGAAGCAGGGTCTGGTCCAGCAGCTTTCTTTCCTCCCCGCTCATCACGATCACAGGTGAAACTTCCACGATGGTCCCTGCTTCGATATCTTCTGATGTAAAAACTCCCCGACCCGTAGCCCGGGTGGGGCCAATAAAAAGGAATGGAAGAATCATGATCATTTAATATTAAGAAATACGAAGTACGGATTTATCAGGAAATGAATTTACGATTTATACAGGCCTCCGGTACCTGACCTCCGACCTCTTACTTCCAACTTCGTATTTTTGGAACATGTCAATATTACTTGAACACCAAACGCTGCAGGAACAATTCGAAACCGTTATACAAACGGAAGACAAGATTCAGATCAGGGATTTCCTGGATGATCAGAATATCAGCGATGTGGCAATTCTCGTTGAAGAATTCCCCGACTATGAAAGCAGCATCATCGCCAATATGTCTGTTCACCGGGCCGCCAGTGTATTTAAAATTCTTGACCTGTCCGTACAAAAAAGGATCATCCGGGAATTGCCACCCAATACAACAGCATCCCTGCTCAATGATCTTCCGGCGGATGACCGGACCGATTTCCTGGAAGAACTCCCCGGCAATGTGGTCAGGGAACTTATCAAACTCCTTGACCAGGATGAACGAAAAATCACACTGGCCCTGCTGGGTTACCCGGAAAACAGTATCGGCAGGTTGATGACGCCCGATTATGTGTATGTGTATCCGCACAACACCATCGAGGAAGTGTTTGCCACCATCCGCAAATACGGTAAAGACAGCGAAACCATCAATGTCATATATGTGATCAATGAAAACGGGGAATTGCTGGATGATATCCGGATCCGGGAATTTATTTTAAATGCTCCCGACAAAAAAGTTTCGGAACTGATGGATGACCGTTTTGTTTTTTTGCATCCGGAAGACGACCAGGAAACAGCCAGCGAGGTTTTTAAAATGAATAACCGGGTGGCATTACCGGTAGTAAGTGAAGGCAATAAATTGCTGGGCATTGTCACCATTGACGATATTTTATGGGTAGCAGAAGAGGAATTCAGTGAAGACATGCAAAAAATGGGAGGTACCGCGGCACTCGAGGAACCTTACCTGGATGTACCCCTTTTTAAATTGTATAAAAAAAGGATCATCTGGCTATTGATCCTCTTCGTGGGAGAGACATTAACGATCACTGCCATGTCGGGTTTTCAGAAAACCCTGGAGCATGTATTGGTATTATCGACTTTTATTCCGCTGATCATTTCCAGCGGAGGCAACAGTGGTTCACAGGCTGCTACATTGATCATCCAGGCACTTGCCCTCGGGGAAATCACGCTGAAGGACTGGTGGCGCATTGCAAAGCGTGAAATTCAATCCGGTCTTTTCATGGGCATCACATTGGGAATTATCGGTTCGTTGATTGTTTTTGGCGGTCACCAGTTCTTTGGATTATTCGGTGAACATTTTATTCGGATTGGTTTTGCCATTGGTATCGCGATTGTTGGCGTCGTTTTATGGGGCACCATCATGGGATCCATGCTTCCCCTGCTTTTAAAAAGATGGGGAGCCGACCCGGCCACTTCATCAACCCCTTTTATCGCCACCCTGGTGGATGTTACCGGGCTGCTGATCTATTTCGGAACAGCATTACTTTTTCTTAAAGGGGTGCTGCTGTAGAAAATTTCCGGGGTCGTGAAAATTTGACCATTGAATCTTGAGTCTTGAATCTTGAGTCTTCTAATTAGGTAAAAAAGACTCAATATTCAACACGCAAGACTCAATTATCCGATTCGCGAAATCCTCCCCCACCTGTTTTGAATTCTATACCTTTGATCCCGCCTGAGATAGAACAGGTCCTAAAAATAAAAACCATGTGTGGAATTGTCGGATATACCGGTCCGCGGGAAGCTTACCCCATTATCATCACCGGACTTAAACGTTTAGAATACCGCGGATACGACAGTACCGGTGTTGCCTTGCAAAACGGCGGGCTGAAAGTTTACAAGAAAAAAGGCAAAGTAGCCGAACTGGAAGAAGCCATCCTGGGTAAAAATCTTCATGCACATGTGGGCATCGGCCACACCCGCTGGGCCACTCATGGGGAACCCAGCGATCTGAATGCACATCCGCACAGGTCTTCCAGCGGGAAACTGGCGATGATACATAACGGCATCATTGAAAATTATTCCCAGTTAAAAAAAGAACTCATCAACAAAGGTTACACCTTCACCAGCGAAACAGATACAGAGGTTCTCCTGAATTTTATTGAAGAGATCAGGAAGAATAATCAATGCGATCTCGAAGAAGCTGTCAGGATCGCGTTAAAAAGAGTATCCGGTGCCTATGTTATTTTATTACTGGATGAAGATGACCCGGATACCATCATTGCAGCAAGGAAAGGAAGCCCGCTGGTCATTGGAATCGGCAAAGGAGAACATTTTCTCGGATCCGATGCATCCCCGATGCTGGAATACACCAAAGAAGTAGTGTATGTAAACGACTACGAATTGGCCATTGTAAGACCCGATGAACTGATCCTGAAAAACCTGGGTAATGAAAAGATCACGCCCTATGTTCAGAAGCTCGATATAGAACTCGCGGCCATTGAGAAAGGAGGTTTTGAACATTTCATGCTGAAAGAAATTTTTGAACAGCCGCAGACCATCCATGATTGCCTGCGCGGAAGACTGGATGCCACGGAAGGAACCATCACGATGGGTGGTATCCAGCAATATGCAGAAGAGATCATGACGGCCAATCGTATTGTGATGGTAGCCTGCGGCACAAGCTGGCATGCAGGTCTTGTTGCAGAATATATTTTTGAAGAACTCTGCCGCATCAATGTGGAAGTGGAATACGCATCGGAATTCAGGTACAGGAATCCCGTCATCAATAAAGGAGATGTGATCATTGCCATTTCGCAAAGCGGTGAAACGGCCGACACCCTGGTTGCCATTGAAAATGCAAAAGAAAAAGGAGCCATCATTCTCGGTGTTGTGAATGTAGTGGGATCATCCATTGCCAGGACAAGTCACGGTGGCGCCTATACGCATGCAGGTCCTGAGATCGGCGTGGCATCTACCAAAGCATTTACTGCTCAATTAGCAGTGCTCACGATGATCGCACTGAAGATCGGCTATATCAAGGGAACCATTTCTGAAGAACGCTATATGAACCTGTTGAAAGAACTGGAACAGGTCCCGGAAAAAGTGGCCTGGACCTTGAACCACAGCGATAATATCAAAACGCTGGCCCAAAAATATAAGGACGCGCATGATTTTCTCTACCTCGGCCGCGGTTATAATTTCCCGGTGGCTCTGGAGGGCGCCCTGAAACTGAAAGAAATTTCATATATACATGCAGAAGGCTATCCCGCCGCTGAAATGAAACATGGTCCCATTGCATTGGTGGATGAAAACCTGCCCGTTGTTTTTGTAGCCACCAAAGATGCTTATCATGCCAAAGTGGTGAGCAATATGCAGGAGATAAAGGCCCGCAAAGGAAAAGTGATCGCCGTCATTACTGAAGGAGATGATGTGTCAAGGGAACTGGCGGATGATGTGATGGTCGTACCGGAAGCCGATGAAATCCTGGCACCGATGCTGAGCGCGGTGCCCCTGCAGTTGCTGGCCTATTATATCGGCGTTGCCAAGGGATGTGATGTGGACAAACCGAGGAATTTGGCGAAGAGTGTCACGGTGGAGTGAACGGATGCTGGATACTGGATGCTGGTAAATTTTAGCGGTAAACATTTTCATTACTTACATAAAAAAGTATTTACTTTCCGGTATTGTTTTTTCGAGAATCCAGCATCAGGAATCCTGAATCAGTTACACATGAACCACATCAAAAAAAGACCCATCTCTTCCCTAGGATATCATTTTATCCCGGAAGAATTTATTCCAAAGGGTAAGAATGAATATCATCTCCGCAATATCCAGAACCGGAGCGGCAATCATTACCGGAAACTCACCCATGCTGAAATAAAGATCCTGGAACGAAATGCCAATAGTTCAGACAACTGGAACAATGTGTTGGTTGCCGATGGATTTGATCCCAAACTGGTCATCAGTTGTGCTTTCTTCGGCCTGGTGCGGTTGGGCAAAATGGAGCCCTGTTTCGTTGAGTTCAACAACCTGCGCCTGCCGGTTGGATTGTATCACAGCACGATCATCAGTTGCGATATCGGGGATAATGTGGTCATCGATAATGTAAACTTCATGAGCCATTATATTACCGGCAATGAAGTGATGCTGGTCAACATCAATGAACTGGCCACCACCGATCATTCCAAATTCGGCAATGGTGTATTAAAAGTGGGCGAAAAGGAATCGGTCCGGATCTGGATGGAGATCTGCAATGAAAATGCCGGGCGGAGTGTATTACCTTTTAACGGCATGCTGGCCGCCGATGCCTGGCTCTGGTCAAAACACCGGGATGACGAAAAACTGCTTCAGAAATTAAAAGAATTCACCGATAAAAAATTTGATACACAGCGCGGTTATTACGGCAAGATCGGTGACCGTACGGTCATTAAAAATTGCAAGATCATCAAAGACGTTTGGATCGGGAGCGATGCCTATCTCAAAGGCGCGAATAAAATAAAAAATATCACGATCAATTCATCACCCGAAGCTCCTTCGCAGATCGGCGAAGGCTGTGAACTGGTGAATGGTATCATCGGTTTTGGTTGCCGGGTGTTTTACGGTGTGAAAGCCGTGCGGTTTATGATGGGAACCAATTCACAACTGAAATACGGTGCAAGACTGATCAATTCATATCTCGGTGACAATTCCACCATCTCCTGCTGCGAGGTATTGAACTCACTCATTTTCCCTGCACATGAACAACACCACAACAATTCATTCTTATGTGCGGCTACCGTATTGGGACAAAGTAATATGGCAGCGGGCGCTACGATCGGTTCCAATCATAATTCAAGGGGAGCCGACGGAGAATTGATAGCCGGCCGCGGTTTCTGGCCGGGTCTGTGTGTCAGCCTGAAGCATAATTCAAAATTTGCCTCATTCACGCTGATCGCTAAAGGAGATTTCCCTGCAGAGTTAAATATTCCCATTCCATTTTGCCTGGTGAGTAATGATGTAAGCCGGGATAAACTGGTCGTCATGCCGGGTTACTGGTTCATGCATAACATGTATGCGCTCGCCCGTAATGCCGCCAAGTATTCCGGCCGCGATAAACGTATTGACAAATCGCAGGTATTGGAATATGATTTCCTGGCGCCCGACAGTGTGAATGAATTATTTGACGGGCTGCAAATAATGAAACAGTATACAGGAAAAGCCTTCGCCGTAAAAAATAAAAAGAACATTGCCGGAAAAGAAATAATCAAAGCCGGTGAGACTTTATTGGAATCACAACCTCCGGCAGTTTCAAAACTGGAAATAATTGCCGATGGCTTTGAACATAGCCCCCGGAAAGTGGAACTGGTCCGGGTAGCCGAAGCCTACGGGCTTTTTAAAGAACTGATCGTGTACTACGGCACGACAGAGTTGATCCGTTTTATTGAACAAAAAAATATTTCTTCCTGGCAAAAGCTGGTGCAGGCTTTGCCGGCCAAACCGGTTCGTACCGCATGGAAAAATACCGGCGGTCAGCTGATGCCGGAAGCTCATGTGCATACCCTGATCCGGAATATCCGTTCCGGGAAAATAAACAATTGGGATGAAGTGCATGCCTATTACCACGATAAAAGCAAAGGGTATTATCCGGAAAAATTCAGGCATGCGTATGCTTCGCTGCTGGACGTGCTGAAAATTTCACCGGCCAGGTTTACCAAAAAACTTTTCATCTCACTCCTGGCTCAGGCTGTCAATACAAAAGAATGGATGGTTAAGGGTATTTATGAATCGAGGGCTAAAGATTACAGCAACCCCTTCCGGAAAATGGTATATGATACAGAAAAGGAAATGGAAAAAGTGATCGGGCCATTGACAGAAAACAGCTTTATAAAAGAACAACAGGAAGCTTTAAAATTTTTCAGTAAAAAAGTCAACGAACTGATCCTGCAATTCAGTTAAGAAGTCAACCGGCAATTGCCATTTGGCAACAGGCAAATCCCATCATTGTGAGCGATTCACAATTCACGATTCACGTTCTTATTCCGGTACCCGGCTTTTAAAATAATAATATACGCTGCCAAAACCCAGCTGGTAACAGGCAGTATAATACAGGGCATCGAACACATAATGCCGGAAAGGTTTTTTCCCCTCTCCTATTTTGATCACGAGTGCTGCTGTCAATGCCCCGCGGTGGATGAAATTATCGAGATGATACTGATCGGTAAACATGACCAGCACGGATGAGGAAAGCGGAAACTTTTCCCCTTTGGCGCGGTCCCCGTCTTTGTATTTGTTCATATAGCTCTGTTGCGGCCAGAACCATTTTGGATTGGCTTTGGGAAAAACGGCAGCGAATCCATGCCAGTTGAATTCCAGGGTTTCATTCAGGCCTTTGGCAGAACCGGAGAGCATGAGCAGGCCGCCGGTCAAAAGTTTGTTACCATCCAGCTTCCAGCGTTCCGCTTTATCCGCTTTTATTTTACCCGTAACGGATTTTTGCACAGCTACACCTGTTTCTGTTGATTGTTTAAAAGTTAATTGCCCCGGAGGTAAAACGGTATTTCCGGCAGTGAACTGGCAATGGCCGGTAGTAACACAAAACAGCAGGACAGGAATAAAAAAATTTTTCATATTGAACAGATTAATGATTACAAATTTTCGGGGGTCTGTTCAACAGGATGAGCGGATAAAAAAAATTACTGTTTTACTAATCAGTAAATGGCTGTTTCATAAATGACATGGAAAAAAAACGGAGATTCAGGAAGGAGTAGATTTCACTTTGCCCTCCTTGTTCCGGGAGGGACAGGGCAATACCCTTATGCAAAACAGACTGCCAAATTAATCACTGGGTTTTAATTATGCAAGCTAAGCAACGTAAATATTTATCATGCGTATCGTAGTTCTACGTGTTACCCGCTTTGATTCTTTGCCATTCCGGAGAAAAAAAGACTCAAGATTCAAGATTCAAGGTTCAAGAATCAAGTTCGAAACATAAATTGAAATTTCGTTCTTTAGGGTACACTTGTATCTTGAGTCTTGTATCTTGAATCTTGAGTCTTTGAAAATATATTTAGAAGGCACAAGGTACAAGTTCGAAACATATACAGAAATTTCGTTCTGTAGGGTACACTTGTACCTTGAGTCTTGTATATTGTATATTGTATCTTGAGTCTCTCTTAGGACAGGGGAAAAAATATTCAATATATCAACACGCAACAATCAAGACTCAAATGTTCGTGACAAACCTCATCCCTCCTGCAAAGAAGAGGCCTTGCAGTTTGTTTTGTTTTATTGCTTTACAAAACGGAAAACTGTTTTTGCCTGCCCCGCTGATGCGAATAAAGAATAACTGCCGGCAGGTAATTCTTCAACATTCATTTCAATTGTATTGTTGCCTTCAGCAATTCGAGCAGTCCATTGCTTCATTATTTTGCCTGACATATCAAATACTTTAAAGTCCACAACTGATGGATTTGCCGTACTGACAGTCAGCATGGCGGAATGATGAACCGGGTTGGGAGCAATGGTTGTGATCAAAAGATCATTGCTGTTATGAAGAAGCACAACGGTATTTGAATATTTAACTGATCCGGAGGAACGGTTCACTTTGATGCGGTATAAGTTTGTACCACCTGCCAATGATGCATCTGTAAAACTGAAGTCCGTTTGATTGATGACCGGGCTGACCATACCAATGGTACGGAAACCGGAGTTGCTGACAGAACGCTGTACTTCAAAACTGTTTACTCCGGCACAGCTGTTCACGGTCCAGCTGATGATACCGGTATTATTTCTTTTTTGTGCCCGGGTGGATATGATGCAGTCAATGGGAAGGATCCATCCGCCGTTCTTTCCGATCGCATAAGGAGTGGCTGAATTATTAATGGTCAATGCCGTAGCAGTTGTAACAGTATAAGGATTTGTACCGGCCTGGGAAATGCCTGTATTTCCTGCTATAATACTCCAGGCAGTATAATCGCTTTGCAGGATCTCAACCTGGTCCGTTGGCAAAATGCCTGCTCCCATATCCGCCGCGGCATATTGATAGGTTACAGTTACACCGGGAGTAACGGCCGATGCGGCAATATACCAGGTGCGGTTGATACCATAGGTTGGAAAAGCTACCGCCGGGTTATTGATGCCGGTGGCAACGCGGGCATAATAATCATTCACTCCTCCTCCATTGGTTATAATAATCGGGTTATACGATGTATTACCAATGGGAAATGTTTTGGTGGCGACTGTGTTCAATTTCAGATATCCTGTTCCGCTTGTTTTAATAAAACTGTTAGAGGCTCCCCCGGAAACCGTTCCCGTAACGGTCAGGTTATAGGTACCCAGATCGACATAACTATCTGCCAAAAGACTGATATCACCGGTTGCTGTTTTGTTGGAGATCATCGTAACAAGCGTACTGGTACCAATCTCTAATCCGGTTGTAGGAAGGACCAGGGTACCGGCGCCTCCTAATTCGGCTGTTGTACCGTTAATGATAAATTTTCCTGATGAAGCTAATGCAACGACATTACCGCTACCCCTGATTCCATTCCTGAAAGTCTTGGTACCACCATTCTGCCAATTCACATCAGAACCATTACATTCAAAAACTCCATTAATCGTTGTATTATTTCCGATACCAGCCCCAACACTTATAGCAGCTCCGTTAAGTGTTCTGAAGATTGGAATTACGCCTGCTGCTGCATTGGGAAAATAAGTTACGCTACTTGTTGAAAACGGAGAGGTGACCGTGTACTCAAGAATCGAAGCATTTTGATAGTCATAATTATTCGCGTTCACGCCTGTGCCTGCCCCTGTTAATCCCGTATTCGAAACCCTTACAGTTCCACCTGAACTAACCTGGATAGATGGACTGCCAACACCAAAAGAAGGACTGGTAGCTATTGTTGGAAGGAGAAGTACACCTCCGCTTTGTATATTCATATCCGGACCCGTTCCATCCTCAATGGTGAAAGTGCCCGCTGTATGCTGAAGTGTTGCTCCATTGGCTATTACTAATTGATCTGCCGAAGCATTTGCCACAACCGTTACCGTATGTGTATTCTGAACGGTAATGGTATTTGCCAGGTAGGTTGGAACCAGGGTAGCAGCTATCCAGTTTGAATTATCCGGGGATGATTCCCATGTACTGAGAGTACCCCAGTTTCCTGTTTGAAATGAACGGTAATAATCAGTATGAGATGAGGCACATCCACCAACACCCTGTTGTGTGATAGTAAATGCAGATGATGAAGAACCAATGACAGAAGGATTATCACTGACAACCCTGATCTTATATCCAGTTCCCCCAACTGTACCTGCAGGAATGGTGATATTGATTGTACCACTTGGATTGGTTCCAGATAATGCCAGGGACCCGATATTTGCCGGGGAAGAAAATGATCCAATATCATCTGATAACTGTGCCGTAAAAGTATTGCCTGCCGTAAAAACATCTGTCGAAGTAAATGCAACAGTACCGGTTGCAGTGGCAGAACAATTTGCCAAAATAAAAGGGGGACTTGATACTGTTCCTGTTGTGATGGTATTAACCGGGGCAAGTGTAGCTGTAAAGCTAAAATCATTTACTCCCATTCCATCATCACTGCCTGAAGCATTAAAATCAGTCCATCTAATAAAAAAAGTTGCAGTATTGGCAATACTCAAACCTGATAAAGTATTTGAAATACTTGCTGTATGCTGAACACTTCCGCTTCCGGTTGCCTGTCCCGGATTGGCATAATCAAGCGGATCAGCATCTGTCCATGTTCCCGTAGAAAGACTGGTAGCATCCGTGCTATATTGAAAATCTATCCGGTCTGATCTGCCCGCTGTACCAACCCGCCATGTTTCTCCATTATAAGTAATGGCAATATCTGTAATTGTTCCCCCGGTATTATTTGTAAAATAAAATCCGAATGTTGGATTCAAACTGCCAGATTGCAAACCACCTAAAGTTCTGTCTGCACCTGCAGCTGCACCGAAATTATACGTATCGCCGGTAGAAGCTGATCCTGTGCCTGCTGTTATTGTTGTATTGGCATTAGTTCCTGATTCAAAAAAATACCATCCATTCAACGTTCCACTCACAAGGTTCAGGTCACCACCCGCAACAGTTGAATTCCCGGTGCCAAGTCCATCAAAATTCTGTGAATATGTTGTAACTGTTAATGAGTATTGTCCCCATACACCCCCTGTTACAAACAACACGAATAATAAAACTAAAATCCTTTTCATGGCTACAATTTATGTTTTATGGGGAACGGATCGTTCCAATGGCTTCATGGGTAAAAGGATCCGGGCACAAGTTATGATTTCTCACTTTAGTTAATCGCTTTCCACAGCAAAAATGGGGCCTTTGTTGAAAAAAAGACCGGGTGAACAACAGAGTTGGACATTTATTTTCATTCCAAGTTTATTATCCCGGAAACTTGTTACCTATTTTTTTCTGAAAAAGATACGAACCGGAACCCCGGTCAGCGGGAAATTCTCCCGGAGCTGGTTTTCCAGGTAGTTCTTATAGGGTTGTTTGATATCGTCCGGGAAATTGCAGAAAAAAGCAAAAGAAGGTACTTCAATTGGTAATTGCGTAATGAATTTTATTTTAATGGAATTTCCTCTTACTACCGGGGGGTTATAAGATTGAATGGCCTTCAGCATGATATCATTCAGTTCCGAAGTGGGTATTTTCCGTTTCCGGTTCTCATACACTTCCAGCGCCAGTTCGATCGCCTTAAAAATCCTTGTTTTTTCTTTTGCGGAAATAAAAAGTATGGGCACATCACTGAAGGGAGCCAGCTTTTGTATTAATTTCTTTTCATGTTCTTTGGCGGTATTCGTTTCTTTATCCACGAGGTCCCATTTGTTCACCAATACCACTACCCCCTTTCCCTTTTTTACGGCCAGGCTGAAAATATTCAGGTCCTGCGCGGCTATTCCTTTTTCAGCATCCAGCAGGAGCAAACAAACATCCGCTTCATCCATGGCTTTAATGGCCCGGATGACGGAATAAAATTCCAGGTCCTCATGCACCTTGGACTTGCGGCGTATGCCGGCCGTATCGATCAGGATAAATTCTTTCTGAAATAAATTGTAATGCGTATGAATGGTATCCCGGGTGGTTCCGGCAATCTCGCTGACAATCGTTCTCTCTTCACCAACCAGGGCATTCAATAAAGACGATTTGCCGACATTGGGCTGACCGATAATCGCGATTTTTGGGAGTGACGCAAGATCCTGCGTCTCTGCAGACGCATCTTCTGTGATCAAAGCCGCCAACCCATCCAGCAATTCGCCCGTGCCGCTGCCGCTGGCTGCCGCTATAAAAAAAATATGTTCAAAACCCAGGCTGTAAAACTCCGATGCTTCCAGCATCCGGCTATGATCATCCACTTTATTTACCGTCAGAAAAACAGGTTTCGTACTGCGGCGAAGGACGGCAGCCATGGCATCATCCAAAGCAGTGATACCCGTGGCTGCATCCACCATAAAAATGATGGCATTGGCTTCTTCCACCGCAATGAGTACCTGCTTTGCAATTTCCCTTTCAAAAATATCTTCGCTTCCTTCAACAAAACCTCCCGTATCAATAACGTTAAAGGTCTTCCCGTTCCAGTCGGTAATGCCATATTGCCGGTCGCGGGTCACGCCGCTTTCATCGTCCACAATGGCTTTGCGCTGCTCCAGCAAACGATTAAAGAGCGTACTCTTTCCTACATTCGGACGACCTACTATAGCTACTGTAAATGACATAATGAATTAAATTCCAAATAATAAATCACAAATTCCAAAAAAAGAAACCGAAAATTCCAAATAACAATTCACAAATTCCAGAGTGAGACTCCGGTTGGGATTTGGAATTTGTTTTTTGGGATTTCAATATCCATATTCTTTCAACTGCATCTCATTCTCCCTCCACTTCGGTTTCACTTTTACAAATAATTCGAGGAACACTTTCTGCCCGATGAATTTTTCAATTTCCTTCCTGGCTTCCGTTCCGATCTTTTTGATCATGGAACCTTTATCACCGATCAGGATCGCCTTTTGTGTTTCCCGGTGTACAATGATATCGGCTATGATCTTCACCAGCGTTGTTTTTTCCTGGTATTCCCTGACGAGCACCGCTGTATGATAGGGGATCTCATCCTGTGCCAGTTCATAAATTTTTTCGCGGATGAGTTCACCCACAAAGAAACGGGTGTTCAGGTCGCTGATATCGTCGCCTTCATAAAAGGGTTCTCCTTCGGGTAAGAAATCAAGCAACCCATTGATCAGTTTCTTCTTATTAATGCCCGATAAGGCAGAAATGGTGATCACTTTTTTACAATAGGATTTGGCTGCAAAAAAATCTATCGCCTCTTTTATGGTTGATTCGCTGACCAGGTCGATCTTATTCAGTACAACTACCGCAGGAACTTTTAATTTCAAGGAGGAAAAGATTTCATCCGCTTCCTTCCGGTTCTCTTTTATATCCACCAGTAGTAATGCCAGGTCAGCATCTTCCAGTGCGTTTTTTACTGCATCCATCATCTTCTCATGCAGCTTATACTTCGGTTCAATGATGCCGGGTGTATCGGAAAAAATAATTTGATATTCTTTTTCAGTCAATATCCCTTTGATGCGGTGCCGCGTAGTCTGTACTTTGGGCGATACAATGGCCAGCTTCTCTCCCATCAGCGCATTGAGCAATGTGCTTTTGCCTGCATTGGGACGTCCGAATATGTTGACGAAACCTGATTTCATTGAAAAGTGAGAAATAAGAAATAAAAAATAAGGAATGAGAAAGTCAGTACTGTTTGCACTTTCTTATTCCTTATTCCTGATTTTTTATTCCTAATTCTCGTTGCGAAGGGGAGGATCGAACTCCCGACCTACGGGTTATGAGCCCGTCGAGCTA
>CAZQGZ010000074.1:0-16339 GCA_964592935.1 uncultured Chitinophaga sp.
GTGATCGGGATCGTGGGCCTGCTGAGCCTCGTAATTTTTTCCGTTGTGCTGGTTTTACTGGGAGAAGCTGATTTTAAGCATATCGGTGAAACACTTCTTCATTACGGTTATATTATTGCACCGGTGAGTATTCTCTGGGTTTCGCTGGATAGTTATTTCTGGCATACAAAACTTTTTCAATCTATCCGCAGTTCACTGAATATTCCGCCGGACCTGAGGGGAAGATGGGAGGGGGTGCTGGAAAATGCAGATGGCAGCCAGCCACAGAAATTTGTGATCGAAGTAAAACAAACGCTTACATCCATCCGGGTTCATTCTTATTCCTCCATTGCCAATTCAACCAGCATTCTCACCGAGATCGCTTCCGACAGTCATGAAGAACATTTTTTACTGGGCTATTTATGGCAGGGAGAGATCAGCACGTCCATGAAAGAAATGCACCAGGGAGAAGTTTTTCATGGTTATACGATGCTGAACCTGCATGAACATGAAACACCGAGGGTGTTGAAAGGTTCTTATTTTACAAATCGCAAGGCTGCGCAATCAAGAGGCGGCATCCATTTGCAATGGGTTTCAAAAAAACTGATGCGAAAATTTGAATGACAAGTTTACCCGGGGAAATTCATTTTTTCAATGAAAGAATGAAAACGAGGCTCATTACTTATAAAAGAAAAGGGAGGATACACTTTTATACAGGGCAGGGTACAATCCTTTTGTTCAAATGCCAGTTCCATGTATTTAATAGCCTGGTCAATATTATTTGAAAAATAAGAAATGCCGGCTAATTGGGTTCCTGAAATGAATTCAGTTTGTGATCGCTGGAACAATTCGTCCCTGATTTGCTGCGCTTCCCGGATTTTTCCTGATAAAAAATAAACCCAGCATAGTTCGGACAATGCCCAGGGGTGCCTCGAAGAGATCATCACACAGTTTTTTAAGGTATCAATGGCTTCATCCAACCTGTTTAAACCTGCGAGGCTTACTCCCAATGCCCTGTATCCCGGAAATGAATTGGCATCCAGTTCAATGGCTGTTTTACTTTCCTGCAATGCTTCTTCAAACCTGCCTGCATTGATCAGCGTAACGGCCAATACATGATGAGAAATTGATTCCAGGGGTTCCAGTATTTCTGCCGCCATTCTTGCTTCCCGGATTCCTTCTTCGGATTTACCTTCCACGAAGGATAAATAATAACTATACCAATAACGGGCGGGGGCGTAATTGGGATTGATCTCAAACACCCGCTGAAAACTTTTTTTTGCTTCTATCCAGTTCCGGTCATAAAAAGTATTGATAAAAGCCAATGCCATCAATGCTTCAGCATTGGAAGGATCCGATTGAATGGCCTTTTCAGCATTTTCCTTTGCTTTGGGAATTGCGATTTTCGGAGGGATGGTTCCGTAGAAGGCTAATATGGAATAGGCATCAGCCATTCCGGACCACGCCAGTGAGAAAGATGGATCCATGGTTGATGCCATTTGAAAATACTCAAGTCCTTTCTTTATGCCGGCACCCCGTTTGTTCAGGAAGAAACGGCCTTTTAAATACAGATCATAAGCCTCCGTGTGTTCCGTTGGCTTTTTCTGCATAATGGCTTTCTCTTTATCCAGCAACGTGATCTTTAATTTTTCCGTGATGGCTAGCGCAATTTCATCCTGTATGGCAAAAATATCATCCATGGTCCGGTCATAACGCTCGGACCAGAAATGATAACCATCTTCTACGTTGATCAATTGTGCAGTAATGCGAAGGGTGTTTCCCTGTTTACGAACACTGCCTTCCAGGACTGACATGACATTTAATTTCTGTCCTATTTCCCGCAAGTCGATATTCATCCCTTTGAAATAAAAAGAAGATGTCCTGCCGGCTACTCTAAGATCATTTACATTAGCCAGTGTATTGAGGATCTCTTCTGTGATCCCGTCGCTGAAATATTCCTGTTCGGGATCATTACTCATGTTTACAAAGGGCAGAACGGCAATACTTTTTCCCGGTATTTTGCCTTTTGTTTCAAAAACGATAATTTCTTTTGCAGAACCGGATTTTTCATTTTGAAATTCCGCGATTAGAGAAGGTTCAATATTTACAGCATAAATCCGGACAGGATCTCTAACGTTTTTAAGTATTTCTTCTTTAAGAAAAACGGCATGTATCCCTTTTTTATTGGCTACATTATTATAAACTGATTCAGAGATGCAAATATCTCCCGGGGCGGCCAGCGGCATGATCCGGGAAGCTATATTGACGCCATCTCCGAAAATGTCATGGTCTTCAAAAATAATTTCCCCGAGATGAATGCCGATCCGGACTTCAAGTTCATGGCTTTCCCGGCAGCATTGCTGAATGGCCCCTGCACAGATAACGGCATCAGTCACTGTTTTAAAACTGGCCAATACGCCATCGCCCAATTCTTTTATCCAATGCCCGTTGTATTTTTCAATCAGCGGTTTTTGAATTTTCCTGTTCAGTTTAAGCAGGTCAAACGCTTTTTCTTCATCAGCACCCATTATGGCAGTATACCCGACGATGTCGGTAAACATGATAGCTGCAAGTTGGCGGTTGGAAGACATCAGAATTCTGTGAATCATTGAAGGTAATAAATTTATTCCTGTCATTCGCCCGTAATCCATTGAATTGAGTTGCAGGCAGACGAATACAGACAATGCAGAATCCCATTATCTGAAAATAAAATTTGAGACAGGTTCTTACTGAGGGAAATTCATTTTTTCCAAAAAAGGCAGAAAACGGGGATCGGTTCTGAAAAACGCACTGATCGGGTAAGACTGGATGCCTACGAGCAGGCTATCCCGTTGTTCAAAGGCCTGTTTTATATACCGGATGGCCAGGTCATACTTTTTTGAATAATATGCAACACAACACATAAATGTACCTGAGATATATTCATTTTGAGATCGCCTGATTAATTCATCAGCAATGATCTGAAGTGCAGCATCCTGGCCCGATAATGAGTAAATCCAGCTTAATTCGACCATCGGCAGCGGTTGTTGCCGGGATAGGATGACCGCCATTTTCAACGCTTCAATTGCTTCTTCGTACCTGTTTAAACCAGCCAGGTTTAATCCCAGGCCCCTGTAAGCCGGAAAAGAATCCGGGTCCAGTTCAATAGCCATTTTACTTGCTTCTATTCCTTCTTTAAACCGGCCGGCCATGACATACATGATCGATACCACGTGATGAGATAAAGGAGACAAAGGTTCTAAATGCACTGCAGCATTCTTAGCTTCCCGGATGGCTTCTTCGCTTTTCCTTTCCACGAATGACAAATAATAGCTATACCAGTAGTGGGCAGGGGCGTAATTAGGATTCATCGCAAAAACAAATTGAAATTGTTTTTTTGCTTCTGTCCAATCCCAGTCATAAAAAGTTCTGATAAAAGCCAGTGAAGCATATGCTTCGGGCAAAGATGGTTGACATTGGATGGCTTTCTCCGCATAATGCTTTGCTTTTGGCATGGCATCATGGGGAAGCATGACTCCCCAGAAAGCCAGGAGATAATAAGCTTCTGCCATACCGGCATATGCTAAAGCATATCCGGGATCCTTTTCCAATGCCTTCTGAAAATACCCAAGCGCTTTTTGTAAGCCTTCTCCCCGTTTATTATAATAAAATTTTCCTTTTAAATATAAATCATATGCTTCTTTACTTTCGGTTGGGTTTGAATAAATCACTGCTTTATCTTTTTCCAGCAATGTGATCTTTAATTTCTCCGTGATGGCTAATGCGATTTCATCCTGGATGGCAAAAATATCATCCATTTCACGATCATACTTTTCAGACCATATATGAAATCCGTCATCGAGATTGATCAATTGTGCTGTGATACGTACTTTGTTGCCTTGTTTACGCACACTTCCTTCCAGAATGGTATGTATATTCAGCAATTGACCAATTTTACGGAGGTCCATGTTCTTTCCTTTAAAGTGAAAAGAGGAGGTACGACCGGCCACTCTCAGGCCTGCTACATGCGATAATGAATTAATTATTTCTTCGGTCATCCCGTCGCTGAAATATTCCTGGTCAGGATCATTACTCATATTAACAAATGGTAAAACGGCAATACTTTTTTCATGAGGGTTTGTTGTTTTTGGTGACAAATTGTTTTGCTGGGAGAACTGGTTGGTCTCACCTGCGTGTTCTGCAATCACGGAGGGGTCGACCCGTACTTCGTATATACGAACAGGATCCTTCACGTTTTTCAGAGCCTCTTCTCCCAGGAATCTGGATTTTATACCTTTTTTATTAGAAATATTTTTATAAACCGATTCAGTAATGCAGATTTCCCCGGGGGCGGCCAGTGGCATGATCCGGGAAGCTATATTGACGCCATCACCAAAAATATCGTTATCCTCAAAAACGATCTCTCCGATGTGTATGCCAATCCGGAGTTTAAATTCAGCGGTTTCCCTGCAGGATTGCTGGATTGCACCCGCGCAGGTGACCGCATCGGTTACGGTTGAAAAACTGGCTAATACGCTATGGCCCAATTCTTTTATCCATTGTCCATTGTAATTATGGATTAAAGGTTTTTGTATATTCCTGCTTAACTTAAGATGGTTAAAAGCTTTTTCTTCATCTATACCCATTAATGATATATACCCGGCCATGTCGGTAAACATAATTGCTGCAAGTTGCCGGGTGGAAGCCATCAGATTTTAATGTGCTATTGAAGATAATAAATTAATACCTTTTATACGGCCGGTGTCATGTGCAACCGGGAAAAAGAAGGTCTTACCTGGTTAGCCAGGCATTCACATAATTACAAATGAGATTTGTATGAAGTTCAATCCATCACTTCATAAATAGTCATGGGAGTAGCTTTGTTTTTCAGCGTTACTTCTCCCACTTTGCGGCAATTGAATGATTCTTTTACTTGCTGGTAAGCTGTTTCATTAATCACAATCTGGTCTTCTTTGGCTGCGGATTGCAACCGCTGGGCAACATTCACTGCATCGCCGATGACCGTATAATCAAGCCGCCGGAGGGTACCGGAGCCGATATTCCCGGAGATCATTTCTCCGCTGTTGATGCCGATAGAAACTTTTGGTGCAAAAGAAATATTGCCGGATTCATTGGGTAAGGCTGCAATCTTACTTCTTACAGCAAGACTGGCATCAATGGCCCGGTCCAGGTGATAATCCCCGCGGAAAACAGCCATGATGGCATCGCCGATAAATTTGTCAATATATCCGCCCTGTGCGATGATCTCTTTTACCATCACATCAAAATATTTATTGAGCAGGTTCACGACCGTATCCGGAGTTTCATTTTCGCTGATGGTCGTAAAACTGCAGATGTCCATAAAAGCGACCGAGGCTTCCACAGTTTCATTCGCCATTAAAGACGATTCAAACTCCCGGCTACCCATAAAATTCAGCACCGTTTCATCCACATACATTTTCAGAATATTATTTTCCTTGATGGCTTTCATCGTCTCCCTTAACTGGTTCACATGCCTGATCGTTTTTTCCACCGTCAATTCAAGATCTTCAAAATTCACCGGTTTGGTTATGAAATCAAATGCCCCGCGGTTCATGGCCGTCCGTATATTTTCCATATCGCCATAGGCTGAAACAATAACGGACTTAAATAAACCATTTTGTTCATTGAGTTTGGTAAGCAGGGTCAGCCCGTCCATTTCGGGCATATTGATGTCGCTGAGGATTACATCCATATCGGCATGTTGCTCTAATTGCTGCAGCGCATGGTTCCCGTTTATGGCGAAGACAAATTCATACTTGCGTTCCCGGATCTTCTGCCGGAACTTTTGTTTGATCAGTACTTCCAGGTCTGTTTCATCATCAACCACTAAGATCTTGGCCATTAGTTTATTGCTTTTAATTTTTCTTTTAACTGGTTAAACTCAAGCGGCTTGGTGAGAAAGTCATCGGCGCCCAGCCGCATGGCCGTTTCATAATTTTCCTTGTCACCGTATGCCGTTATCATCATCACCACCGGGGGTGGTTTCAGGTATTTATGTTTTATCTGGTCCAGCAGTTCAAGCCCGGTCATGCCCGGCATGTTGATGTCGGATAGGATCAGGACCGCTTCATGTGTGTTCTGATTCAGATATGCCAGGGCTTCTTCACCGGAGAAGGCAAAAACAAATTCCATGACTTTGTCGCGGATCTCTTTTCTGAACCGTTGTTCAAAAAGAACCTGGACATCTTTTTCATCGTCGACAACTAAGATCTTCATATGTTCAAAATATAATTTAAGCGGGTAAAATAATAAAAAACTCAGAACCTTCCCCTTCTTTTGATATTACTTTTATTTCACCTCCATGGGCTTTTACAATATCATAGCTGAGCGACAGACCCAGTCCCGTTCCTTTCCCGGTGGGTTTGGTGGTAAAGAAGGGCTGAAATATTTTTTCCAGTACATGGGGCGGTATGCCTTTGCCGTTGTCTTTTACACATAGCTCCACTTTGTCATTTATCTTTTTTGTAACTACAGAGACAGTTGGTTCATATTTACCCGTTGCCGGGCCTGCCTGCCGGTAGGCAGGGTCTGAAGCCGCCGACAGGGATCTTTCGTTCACCGCATAAAACGCATTGGTAATAAGATTCAGGATGACCCTGCCCATATCCTGCGGAACTACATTGATCCTGCCAATCGTTGCATCAAAATCTGTTTTTAATGTTGCGTTGAATGTTTTATCCTTTGCTCTTAATCCATGATAAGCCAGCCGTAAATATTCCTCGGCCAGTGCATTGATATCCGTGGGTTCTTTTACACCCGAACTGCTGCGGCTGTGCTGAAGCATTCCTTTTACAATATCATCGGCTCTTTTTCCGTGGTGCCTGATCTTTTCATCATTCTCCCGGATATCGTCTGCGATTTCCAGTGCGGTCGCCTGATCACCTTTCTTCAGCGCTTCTTTCATTTCATCAATAAGTTCTGTATTGAGATCTGAAAAATTATTGACGAAATTCAGCGGGTTTTGAATTTCATGGGCAATACCCGCTGTGAGTTCTCCGAGTGAAGCCATTTTTTCCGATTGGATCAGCTGCGCCTGTGTGTCTTTGAGGTCGGCAAGCGTCTTATTCAGGAGTTCATTCGTTTCTGTCAGGGTAAGATTTTTTCTTTCCAGTTCTTTGGCTTTTGAAATATCGTCGATCATATTATTGAATGCAGTAGCCAGTTCACCGATCTCATCCCGGGGAAATTTATTTTTAACCGGTGTAAGATCTCCATGGCCAACGCGGTGCGCCGCATCGCGGAGAACACGAACCGGAACGGAAATATTTCTCGCCAGCCAGAACCCGATGAGGAGCCCGATGGCAAAAATGCATCCGCTGACGATGAGAGATGTTCGCCGTATCTTTTTCTTTCCTTCTTTGATCGCATCGGACGTAAATCCCAGCATGATATCACCCGACATCATGGTTGTCTGAAAGGGCGCTCTTTTTACAATGATGCTGTCGCTTGTCGCCAGTCCTGAATCGGGCTGGAATTTTTCCGGGAAAGTTTTAAATATAGTTTCTTTGGTGCCAAGCAGGGTGCTGTCCTTGTTCCAGATGGAATCGACCTGCACCAGGCTTACAAATTTCAATCCCGGGGCATTCCGGATATATTCCATGGCCGTTTGCACCCCTTCATAGTTCTGTTCGCTTAAAGCGATCTTTACACCGAGGGCAACGGTCTTGGCATAATTCTGCACTTCGTTCTTATAACTTTTGAGTATGGCTTTACCCTGTTGTTCCGGGAAATAATACAGGGTGAAAAAGGAGAACATCAGCACGATCGTGAGAACCGTTAACCAGATCTTTGTTTTAAGTCTTATAAACATGACATGTTCTTCCTTTAAAAAACCGGTGAATTATCCTTAAAGAAAAAAATTATTTAGCAGGGATCAGAATGAATTTTTCCCGTCAATGGTTACCAGGCGTACACCGGCAGCCGGAGCCGTCAGGTCAATAATGCCGATCGCACCGGGTTTGCCCGCAACAAAGGCCTGCAATTCACCAACTGTATTAAAAAAAGCGGGCGCTGATGAATTGCTTTCTATAGCTTTCCCGAGCCAGTATTTTGTAACACCATCACAGTTCATTTGAAAAACTTTAGTGCAGGTGAGACCACCGAGTGCGGTGTTTGATTTCATCATGGCGAGGAAGATCTTTGTTCCATTTTCCCAGGCTTTTATTTCGCCTTTAAATATGGATGATAACCGGGCCTGTGACATGGTGGCTGGTGTTCCGTTCGGGTTGCCGATAACCGATAAATTTTGTGCCTGAAGAAACATTCCTGCCAGCAGCGACAAAAAGAGTAAACGTATTTTCATAAACATATTTTAATAATTTTTGTCAGAAAGACCAACTACTGGTTCCGGGACGTATCCTGTTTATCAGATCAGGGCTGGGATCAGTTCTTAAAGATACTGAATATTACCAGAGCGGCCAACCGGTCATTCAAATGCAGGCAGATTGATAATAAATTCTGTTCCTTCATTTTCTTTTGTATTGACTTTTATCTCCCCGCCATGTGCTTTTACAATATCATAACTCAATGACAAACCCAAACCGGTTCCCTGCCCGGTGGGTTTGGTGGTGAAGAAGGGCTGAAATATTTTATCCAGTACTTTTTGCGGAATACCATTGCCGTTGTCGGCAACTTTTATTTCAACTTTTCCATTTATCTTTTTGGTGCTTACTGAAACAGTTGGTTCATATTTAACCGCTGTCGGGCCTGCCTGTCCGGTAGGCAGGGTTGCAACCGCCGACAGGGCTTTTTCATTCACCACATAAAAAGCATTGGTAATTAAATTGAGGATCACGCGGCCTATATCCTGCGGCATGATGTTGATGTGACCGATGCTTTCATCAAAATCTGTTTTTAATGTTGCATTGAACGACTTGTCTTTTGCCCGTAAACCATGATAGGCCAGGCGCAAATATTCATCAGCCAGTGCATTGATATCTGTGGGTTCTTTGACACCGGTGCTGCTGCGGCTGTGCTGCAACATGCCTTTTACAATGGCATCCGCTCTTTTACCGTGAAAAATTATTTTTTCTTCATTCTCTTCCACATTTTTTGCGATGGCGCTTACTTCTTCAAAATTTTTCTTGTCGATTTCTTCTCTCATTTCTGCCAGCATCTCTTTATTCACTTCTGAAAAATTGTTTACAAAGTTCAGCGGGTTTTGTATCTCATGGGCAATGCCGGCGGTGAGTTCTCCCAGGGAAGCCATTTTTTCAGACTGGATCAGCTGTGCCTGGGTTGTTTTCAGTTCGGTATAGGCTTTCTCGATTTCTTTGGCCTGCGCCAGTTCTTTCTCCCGGGTTCTTTCTCTTTCCCTGACCAGCAGCCGGTGACGCTGAATAGCATCGGCAGTAACAAATAAGGCGATCAGGCACAAACCGTAAAAAACAAACGCCCACGCAGACAACCACCAGGGCGGCCTGATCCTGAAACGGAATTCAACGGGCCTGCTCCACCTGCCGTTAAAACCCCGGCAGCTTACTTTAAATGTGTATTTGCCATGGGAGAGGTTACGGTAATCTGCATAAGCCTTGTCTGTAATCGAACTCCAGGTTTTATCATTGCCTTCCAGCACATAACGGTATCTTGTTTTATTCAGGTTATCCAGGTGCGTTCCGGTGAAATGAAAGGTCAGGTGATTTTGACTGGACGGTAAACTGAGACCCATGGGTATATTATAAGGCCCTGCCGCGCTGTCCCACCGGATATTATTTTTTTCCAGGTAGCCTGTATCAGCCGGGAAATTTTTCTTTGTATAAAAGGTGTCTTTACCGGCAATCCATATCGTATCGGTTTCCTTCAATTGTTTTTGGATCCATTGGTTGGCCAGGAAATCCTGCGGCTGTTCCATGATATCAACTGCCGTCAGGAGAGTGGGAGACAGTAGGCTGTCCGACTTTGGCTCACCCATGATGGTCAGTACGTCTGCAATGCCCCACCAGAGGCGGCCGTCTTTGGATAACATCGACCTTGGATTATGATCCACTCTTAAAAAACCCTGCGGTTTGCCATAGGTTTTGATTTGCCAACGGGCAGCCTTTTTTCCATCCTTGGTATTATTTACAGGAGTCAGTACAGCCGGACCCCTTCCGGTTCCTGCATAGATTGAACCATTTCTTTCATCAACCGTGTATACCACCATATCTTCCAATCCATCCGCATTTGTAAAATGGGTGACCGTACCCGCCGTCTGATCGATCATAAATAACCCGTTACCATTTGTTCCGATCCATATATTACCCCGGCTGTCTTCTTTCAGATCAAAAACATCAATGGCATCCAAACCCCGGTTCGAAATATGTTTTAAGAATCCTGTTTTTTCATCGAGTAGATCGATCCCGTTATTTGACCCTAACCAGGTTTGTTCCTTTTTATCCATTACTATAGATTGAAAGAAACTATTGCTGATACCGGGAGGCATTTTCCCGTATTTCATTATGGTATCCTGGTCATTGAATACATACACCCGGTTAGAACTCCCCATCCAGATCCGCCCGTACCGGTCTTCAATGAACTTGCCGACTCCGCGATTGGCGAACTTTGCGGAGACAAAGTGTTTCATAATGTGTGCACCCGGGTCTATTACATCTGCATCACTGCCCGTGCTGACCCAGATCCGGTCCCGTTTATCCGTGTATAAATATTGGGTATTGGAATTGCTTAATCCCTCCCCGGTACTGATCGACTTTATGGTTCCTCTTTTTTCGTCAATCACATCGATGATCCCGGCTGACCCGACCCATATCCGGGAAAGGCTGTCTTCTGTAAATCCATAAAAAAAACCGGTTTTGTTGCTGAGGCCCCGGGCGCTTGTCAAATGCTGAAGCCCCCCTCCATTGGTATTATAAATATTCACCTCGCCTCCCGAAGTGCCGATCCATACCTGGCCCTGCCGGTCAGCATAAACAGCTGTGACATTATTATTACCCAATCCCTCGTTTGTACTCAGATGGATGATGGTTTCATTTTCCGGGTTATACACATCAACCCCATCACGTGATGTACCGATCCAGATCTTTCCGTCCCTGCTAACTTTCATTTCATAGATACGGTCACTGACCAGGCCATTGACGCTGGTCAGTTGTTTTATGGACCCTTTTTTTTCATTGATCACCTTAAGACCTTTATTAAAAGTCCCGACCCAAATCCGGCCGTCCTGGTCTTCGTCAAAGCATCTGACCAGGTTATTTCCCAACCCCTGTGGGGTGCCAACCCGTTTTATCCTGCCTTCTTTAAAATCGATCAGGCTGATCCCACTACCCGGCTCAGCGAGCCAAAACCGGTCCCGGCTGTCTTTAAAAATGCCCGACACAAAATTTCCGGACAGGCCATTTCCCCGCCTGAGGAGTTTAATGGTGCCTTCTTTTTCATCAATCACATTGATACCGCGATTGGTCCCGACCCATACGCGGCCCCGGCTATCCTCGGCAAAACAAACAGCACGATCACTGGCTAACCCTTCTGCCGTGCTGATATGTTTAATAAGACCTGTTTTTTTATTGAGTACTCCTACTCCCGTGTTACTATTATAGCATATCCAGATCTGTCCGCGGCTGTCTTCAAATAATTTAGTGATCCAGTTATAACGCAGCCCCTGCTCCTGCGAATAAATTTCGCAGTACTCCCCGTCAAAACGGCTCAGCCCGTTATCTGTTCCGATCCACATGATCCCGTTTCGGTCCTGAACAAAGCTGGAGCCGATCGTCCCGGAGAGGCCCTGATCAATGCCAAAAAGCAAGAGACTTTCTGATGCGCCGTCTTTAAGTCTTGGCAAACCCGATTTTACCCGCCGGGGCTCTCCCAGGATGGCCGTATGAAATCGCAGTTTTTCAGCCGGGATATTATCCAGGTTAAAAACCGTGTCGGGTATATTCTTCCAGTCAAAGACCGTATCCTTCAACGGGCTGAGCAGGGGTTTGGGAAAAGCCATGTCCAGCGGTTTTGCAGGGAGTTTATCGAGATCAAATTTTGTTTCCGTGGGCCGGCTGCTGTCGGGGCTCACAGTGATCCAGTCAAATTTTTGGGGTTCACGGAAGGTCAGTTTCTCCGTGGCAGGTTCAGCAAACTCCGATTCCCGCCCGGGAAATGGAATATTACGGGGAGAGCGATTACAGGCTCCCGTTACAAACAAAATCAACAAATAGAAAAATGACAAAGAACACCGTTGGTTTTTTCTCATACAGGTAAAATTATTTTGAATGCCGCACCTTCTCCTTCTTTTGTTTCTACATTTAATTCTCCGCCATGGGCTTTAATGATGTCGTAGCTTAAAGATAAGCCTAATCCCGTTCCCTGCCCGGTGGGTTTGGTGGTAAAGAAGGGTTGAAAAATTTTTTCCAATATTTTTTGAGGAATACCGCTGCCATTGTCCATAACCTTTACCTCAACCCTGCCATCTATTTTCTTTGTGCTTACTGAAACTATCGGCTCATAATTCGCAATTCCAGATTTCTTCTTTTCATCAACCACATAAAATGCATTTGTAATTAGATTGAGAATTACCCTTCCTATATCCTGCGGAATCACATTGATTTTCCCGATCGTTTCATCAAAATCCGTTTTCATGGTTGCATTGAATGATTTGTCTTTTGCTCGAAGGCCATGATAGGCTAATCTTAAATATTCATCACACAGGGCATTGATGTCCGTTGGCTCTTTTGTTCCGCTGCTGCTTCTGCTGTGCTGCAACATTCCTTTTACGATGGCATCGGCACGTTTGCCGTGGTGATTTATTTTTTCCTCGTTATCAGTAATGTCTTTTGCTATGGCTTTTACTTCGTTATAATTTCCTTTCCCGATCTCTTCATTCATTTCGGCAAGCAGTTCCTTATTCACTTCCGAAAAATTATTGACGAAATTCAGCGGGTTCTGAATTTCATGGGCAATGCCGGCCGTGAGTTCACCGAGACTGGCCATTTTTTCTGACTGGATGAGTTGTTTTTGTGTTGATTGCAGGTGTTCCATGGATTTTTTGATTTCCACCGTTTGCCTGGCCACTTCTTCTTCAAGCAGTTTTTGCTGGTTTTCGGATTGCATTCTTTTTTCCTCAGACAATCTGATAATTGTTTCCGCATTGGCCCGGACTTCTGATATGATTTCCTTGAACCGCATGGCCACATGAACCAGCAGTCCCAGCGGAAAAGAAAGTGCAAAAAAAGCCACTAAAATCTTGTCACCGGGAAAAGCCTGGGATTGATACTGCATGGAGAAAAATCCGTATATGGTCGCAGAAAGAATAGAAGCCAGCAGCCCACCGGCTATGGCCCATTGTGCCAGCCGGAGTCTTGTCCAGCTTGAGACAAGGAAATAAATACAAATGAGGATACTTGCTGAAGGTGGAATTATGCCAACCGGTTCAATATCAAAATAAGCATTGACTGCAAAGACTACTGTATTGAGTCCAATGATTAATTTCAGAAGCGGCGGCACCTTTCGGTTAAAACTTTTGGCAACCACGAAGGGCATCGTCAGAATAATCCCTGCGAAAAACAGGTTATAGCAATATTTAAGAAAGGATTTTTGTGAAAAAGAAAGGCCGTATTGAAAATTAAGCGGAAAAATAAGCAGGAGGAAAAGGGCGAAAAAGCTGATGCACAGAGCAAACCATATTAAATTCCTTTCCTGCCTGTTCAGGAACGCAAGCAACCAGAACAAAACGGATATGGCAGCACAAACAGCAGCCAGCAAACCAAAGAAATAAATATATCCCCTGATCAGTTTCTGGTATGCCTGTGCACTCCCGGGTTCACTCAGGTACAAAAAATCCTTGATGTCGAATAATCCCGAACGGAGCTTGTGATAATGAAAGGGGGATACATAATCAACGACATGTACAGCGAGCAAATGTACGTTGCCGTCTGATAAAATAAAGGGAATCTGATCAAACTGTACTCCATCATGAGGAGTAAATGATTTTTTATCATGCCCGGTTGTACCGAAAGAGCCAATCAAAGCCCCATCCAGGTAGATATCCATGGCAGCAGGAATCAACGAACTAAAACAGAGCTGCCGGTTCTTCAGGGTTGAATCCGCCGATATTTTTATCCGGAACCAGCCTTCCGCTCTTCCATCCCTGTCCGCAAATGAATAATTCAGCGCCGATGGTTTTAGTTTTTTCCAGTCACTGACATCCGTTTCCCGGGAAGCCCAATCGGTATCGTGGCCGGCTTTGAACAGCCAGCCATCCTTATTGCCCAGTTGTAACAAGGGAAGTGTGTAATTATGCAGACCGGGTAAAGAAAGCCGGTAGGAACTGTCCTGTGCGTATACGGCACAATGAACAAGAACAAACAGGAGGGTAAAAAATTGTTTTTTCATTAAACCCGTTTACGTGTTTGATAATTGTATCGTGAACTCCGTCCCCTCTTTTTCTTTGGTATTCACCTGTATTTCTCCACCATGTGCTTTCACAATATCATAACTCAATGACAAACCCAAACCGGTTCCCTGCCCGGTGGGTTTGGTGGTGAAGAAGGGTTGAAAGATTTTATCCAGTACTTTTTGAGGAATGCCGTTGCCGTTGTCTGTAACTTTTATTTCCACTTTGCCATTAATCTTTTTAGTACTTACTGAAACGGTTGGTTCATATTTAACCGCTGTCGGGCCTGCCTGCCGGTAGGCAGGGTCTGAAGCCGCCGACAGGGATTTTTCGTTTACCGCGTAAAACGCATTGGTAATTAAATTCAGGATCACCCGTCCGATATCCTGCGGAATCACGTTGATCTTTCCGATACTTTCATCAAAATCCGTTTTCATGGTTGCATTGAATGACTTGTCTTTTGCACGAAGACCATGATAGGCCAATCGTAAATATTCATCGGCCAGTGTGTTGATATCGGTTGGTTCTTTTACCCCGCTGCTGCTCCGGCTGTGCTGGAGCATTCCCTTTACTATTCCGTCGGCTCTTTTACCATGATGATTGATCTTTTCTAAATTTTGTTTGACATCATTGGCTATGGCTTTCACATCTTCATAATTTCCTCTGGCCACTTCTTCCATCATCTCATCGATCAGTTCATTACTGACTTCTGAAAAATTATTGACGAAATTCAGCGGGTTCTGTATTTCATGGGCAATGCCGGCGGTGAGTTCACCGAGGCTGGCCATTTTTTCGGATTGAATCAATTGTTTTTGTGTGGCCTGCAGTTCAGCCAAAGCTTCTTCGGTACGTTTTTTTTCTGCATGGAGTTTCAATAAATCTTCTTCAGCCTGCAGGGCATGTGCTTCGGCAATCTTTAAATCGTTGAACCGGGTAAACGTGAGATTGAAAACTCCTGCAAATCTTTCGAGCAATTGAATGGTTTCATCGGGCTGTGGTTCCGGCGATGCGATGCCAATGATCCCTTTGCTGAAATAGGCCAGGCTCTGCACCCTGCGTTTTTGCGAAAGCCCTCCTTTGAACGGGACTTTTAATTGATCGGACAGATAATGCAGGTAATTTTCCAGTTCTTTTCCCTGCATGTCAATGGTGAGAGACTTTCTTTTTTGTTTCCATCCGTCGTACATTTTTTTGGTTGATTCATTCTGGTTTGCATCTGCCATAAATTGCCTGCTTATTTTACTTCCATCCTCGTCTGTTATCCAGGCTTCCATCTCCGTGTTTTCTTCCTGCAAAATGAAAATGTAAAGACGGTTAGGTTCTATACCCAACCCGATCAGCTGCTGAAATAAGACAGCTGCCGTTTCTGCCAACTCATCACTTTTATGCATAGCCAGTGTACGGCTTCTTACTTTTTCCAGGGCAGCTTCTATCTTGGCTTCCCTTGCCTGTGCTTCGGCCTGGTTCAAATCCAAAAATCTTCGGTAGGCCAATTCAAAAACCTTAGTGAATCGAGGCAGCATTTGTTCCTGCTCAGTTGATAAACGTTCTTCCCCGATGACAAATAAATATCCGTACTTAAAATTGAAAGAATATATAACCGCAGTTTTTGGTGATACAGCCAAAAATTCTTCAACCGAAAACCGAGTGTCAATTTTATTTTTTCCCATCCAGTACTGAATATGTTCGCCAACCCAGGTTTGATGTTTTAATGTAGCATCCTCATCCAATTCAATTACACCAAACGATTCTTGCTTTTTCCAGCTTGACAAAAGCGAACGCATCACGTCTGTTTCGGTATGAGGAAATGAAAAAGGTGTCGCTGAAATCTTTCCATCTACAGGATTGGGGCCATAATAAGCAGCAAATTTTTCTTCCTTATCGACGAAAGCATAAGAGATATTCATACTTGGAACACCCAGTGAAGACAATTCTTTATTGACAACATCTGCTGCATCGAACAATTCGTTTGTTTTATGCATCGCCATTGCTCTGGCTCTTACACGTTCAAGTGACACTTCA
>CAZQGZ010000075.1:0-16021 GCA_964592935.1 uncultured Chitinophaga sp.
GGTGGTGGTTCCGATAATGGGATCACCACCGATACCCACAGCAGTTTAAATGCCAAGCCCTGCTTTGGCCACCTGGTCGGCTGCTTCATAGGTCAGTGTTCCGGATTTGGATACAATTCCAATGCCTCCGGGAACAAAAACGAAACCGGGCATAATACCCACTTTGCATTCCCCGGCTGTGATCACACCCGGGCAGTTGGGACCAACCAATCTTGTTTGTGTTCCGGATAAATAATTTTTTACTTTAACCATATCCTGTACCGGAATACCTTCTGTGATGCAGACAACGAGTTTTACTCCGGCATCGGCTGCTTCCATGATCGCATCGGCAGCAAATGCGGGTGGAACGAAAATGATACTGGTATCAGCACCTGTTGCTTTTACACAATCCGATACCGTATTGAAAACGGGTTTATCCAGGTGTTCGCTGCCGCCTTTTCCCGGAGTTACGCCACCGACCACCCGGGTGCCGTACTCGATCATTTGAGTGGCATGAAAGGTTCCTTCGGTACCCGTGAAACCCTGTACTAAAATTTTTGAATCTTTATGGACGAGAATACTCATGAATCCTGCTTTAAAGTGAGGCAAAAGTAAGGGCGAAAATTTGAAATTTGAATCTTGAGTATTTAATCTTGAGTCTTTTTTTACCCATTTAATAAACTCAAGAATCAAGAATCAAGACTCAAATGTTCGAAAATCATATAATTATTCATTATCATCCGGCGGGGGCACCAGGGTGGGAGAGTCTTTGTCCAGCAGTTCATCCATATTGCGTTCATTGGCAATTTTGCCGGTTTGTTCCAGCATCCGCATGTCTTTGGCGTCTTTTAAAAATTCTGAAGCAAAAATAAAATCATTAAGCCGCTGGTTCTTACTGAATATGATCTCATGGTTATTTCCTTCCCATTCCTTATTGCCTTTGTACATGTATAAAATATAATTGCCGATCTCCATAACGCTGTTCATATCATGCGTGTTCACTACGGTAGTGATATTGTATTCCACGGTTATTTCCCGGATCAGTTTATCAATGACCAGGGCGGTTTGCGGATCAAGCCCCGAGTTGGGTTCATCACAAAAAAGATATTTCGGATTCAATACAATGGCCCGGGCAATGCCCACCCTTTTTTTCATGCCGCCGCTGAGTTCACCCGGGTATTTTTTATTGGTGTCCACCAGGTTCACCCGGGCCAGCACTTCATTCACCCGGTCATGTTTTTTTTTATTCGACCAGCCGGTGAACATACTGAGAGGGAACATTACATTTTGTTCCACCGTCAGGCTGTCAAAAAGCGCAGCTCCCTGGAACAGCATGCCGATCTCTTTCCTGATCTCTGTTTTTTCATCACGGTTCATGGCGGTAAAATCTTTCCCGTTGTACAATACATGACCTTCATCAGGTTCGAATAAACCAACCATACATTTCATCAGCACCGTTTTGCCGCTGCCGCTGGTTCCGATGATCAGGTTGCATTGACCGGCTTTCATAACGGCGCTGACATCCTGAATCACCGTTTTATCACCAAAGGTTTTTTTTATGTTTCTTACTTCAATCATGTAAATTATTGTGCTGAGGGTAACAGTAATGCGGAAAGAATATAATCTGCGAATAAGATCAGGATACAACTTACCACAACGGCCTTGGTGCTGGCCCTTCCGATTTCCAGTGCTCCGCCTTTTACATAATAACCATAAAAGGCCGGTACACTGGAAATGATAAAGGCAAATACATAGGCTTTGGTCAGGGCAAACACAACATTGTATGGTACAAAATATTCAAGCAGGCCCTTATCGTAAATACTTCCCGAAATGATGCCTGATGCCACACCTGCCAGTCGTCCGCCCCAGATCCCCAGCAACATGGCAATGATCACCAGCAAGGGGATCATAAGCAGTGCGGCAATTATTTTTGGAAGTACCAGGTATGTTTTGGTATTGATTCCCATTATTTCAAGTGCATCGATCTGTTCGCTTACCCGCATATTGCCCAGTTCACTGGCGATCCGGCTGCCCGCAACGCCGGCCAGTACAATACATACAAGGGTAGGGGCGAATTCAAGTATTACAGTATCCCGCACAATCTGTGCAATGGTGGAACGGGGAATCAGGGGTGTTACAAGCTGGTAGGCCGTCTGGATGGTTGAAACAGCGCCGATGAAAACTGAAATAATAGCCACAATACCCAGCGACCCGAAACCGATCTCCGTGCATTGATGAATGAATTCCTTCCAATACATTTTCCCGTTTTCGGGCTTTGAAAACATTCCTTTGAGCATCAGCAGGTAGCGGCCTATGTCAGTAAAGATGGTCATGTGGAAATTTAGCATGTAAAATACAACGAAAAAGTTTAAGAGGTTCAAGAGGTTTGAGAAGTTCAAATAGTTTCAAATGATTGAAACAACTTCTGAAACCTTTTCACCTTTTGAAACTTATATTTCCCTGGCTGCTTTCGGGGAACGCTTCCACCAGCGGGAACGTTTAACAATTTCTTCCGTAGAGCTTTTGCTTTTTTGCTGTGCATCTACAACAGCAACGGTAGCCATGTTCAAAATGCTTCTGACCGAACTCCCTAATTGCAGGATATGTACGGGTTTTTTCAAACCCAGGAGGATCGGGCCAACGGCATCGGCGGTTTCCAGTTCTTTCATCAGGTTGTATGCAATATTCCCGGCGGCGAGGTTGGGGAAAATAAGTGTGTTCACATCTTTATCTACCAATTCACAGAACGGATAATTTTCTTTCATCAGTTCTTTGTTGAATGCAACACTGGCCTGCATCTCACCATCCACCAGCAGGGAAGGCATCTTTGTTTTTACGATTTTCCGGGCTTCTGCCACCAGTCTTGCTTCGGGTGAGTTGCTGCTGCCAAAATTAGAATAGCTGAGCATGGCGATCCGGGGGATGATGTTGAAATTCCGTACCTCTTTGGCGACCATTAATGTGATATCGGCCAGTTCCGCAGCCGTTGGATTAAAATTCACGGTTGTATCGGCCAGAAACAACGGACCTCTTTTTGTCAGCATCAGGTACATACCGGCGATCTTTTCCACGCCATCTTCCGTACCGATCGTTTGAAGGGCCGGCCTGATCGTATCAGGATAATTTTTGGCGAGGCCGGAGATCATACAATCGGCATCACCGCATTCGACCATCATGCATCCGTAATAGTTGCGGTCCTTCATCACTTTCTTTGATTCATAGGCGTTAAAACCTCTTCTTCCCCTTTTTACAAAAAACAATTCAGCGAACTGGTTTCTTTTTTCTTCCGTGGCATCGCTGCGGGGATCATACACGGGAATATCTGCCAGGTCAATGCTATTGGCTGCGGCCATTTCCCGGATCTTGTTTTCATTGCCGAGTAGAATGGGATAACCCACACCTTCATCGAAAACGATTTGCGCTGCTTTCAGGATCTTTATATTATCTGCTTCCGCAAAAACAATGCGTTTCGGATCACGGCGGGCTTTATTACCAATGATCCTCATCACCTGGTTATCGAGGCCCAGTCGTTTGTTCAGGTTGTTGATATAATTATCCCAGTTGCTGATTGGTTGTAATGCCACGCCACTATCCATAGCTGCTTTTGCAACGGCAGGAGCAACAGTAGCCAGCAACCTGGGGTCAAGCGGTTTCGGTATGATATAATTCTCCCCGAAAATGATATTTTTTTCACCATAAGCCATGTTCACTATATCGGGAACGGCAGTCTTGGTTAATTCAGCGAGCGCTTTTACTGCCGCTAATTTCATGGCTTCATTGATCTGCGTGGCCCGTACATCCAAAGCACCCCTGAAAATATAAGGGAAGCCCAGTACATTATTCACCTGGTTGGGATAATCGCTCCGGCCGGTGGCCATGATGATATCTTTCCGTGCAGTAGTTGCCTCATCCCAACTGATCTCGGGATCGGGATTGGCCATGGCAAATACGATCGGGTTCTTTGCCATGCTCTTTACCATTTCCTGCGTGACACAATTACCCGAACTTAGCCCGATAAATACATCGGCATCTTTGAAAGCTGCCGTAAAACTTATTTCAGTCCTGGCAACGGCGTATTCTGATTTTAATTCATCGAGGTCAGTCCTACCGGTATGTAAAACACCTTTCCGGTCAAACATCAAAAAATTTTCATGCCGGGCGCCTAATGATTCATACAGACGGCAGCAGGCGATGGCAGCAGCCCCGGCCCCGTTCACAACAAATTTTGCTTTCTCTATTTTTTTCTTCTGGATTTCCAGCGCATTGAGCAAGGCAGCACCGCTGATGATAGCGGTTCCATGCTGATCATCGTGCATAACGGGGATATGCAGTTGTTCTTTAAGTTTCTTTTCAATATAAAAACAACCGGGCGCTTTGATGTCTTCGAGGTTAATGCCACCGAAAGTGGGCTCCAGTGCTTTTACGATCTGTACAAATTTCTCCGGGTCTTTTTCGTTGATCTCAATATCAAACACATCGATGTCGGCAAAAATTTTAAACAACACACCTTTTCCTTCCATTACCGGTTTACCGGCTTCCGGCCCGATATCACCTAAACCCAATACGGCGGTCCCGTTGCTGATTACAGCCACCAGGTTTCCTTTCGCCGTGTATTTATAAACGTTTTCGACATTTTCCGCAATTTCTTTACAAGGTTCAGCAACACCGGGGCTATAGGCCAGTGATAGGTCTCTTTGAGTTTTAGCTTCTTTGGTGGGAACCACTTCTATTTTTCCGGGCCTTCCTTTGGAATGATACTCAAGGGCCTGTTGTTTACGCAAATCGCTTGACATAAAAATGTATTTAAGTTCATCTTACTTCACAATAGCCTAGACGGGGATGCAAGGTACTGAATTAATACCCGAATGAAATTGATTGCAATTACCCTTCGTTAAAACAAGGATCAGGTAATTATGGTTGTATGGAGCATCCCAGCCAGGCCATCATTCCCATACCTGTTTCAATAGCTGATTCATCAATATTAAAAACCGGGGTATGCACACCGGCTGTAATGCCTTTGGCTTTATTCATGGTGCCAAGACGGTAAAAACAGGCAGGAATAAGCTGGGCATAATAACCAAAATCTTCAGCACCCATGCGGAGTTCGGTCTCACTAATATTTTCTTTCCCCATATAGGCTTCAGCTTTTTCCCTGGCAGCAGCCGTAACTTTCTCATGATTCAATACACAGGGATAACCTACATCAATGCGCAGGTCCACTTCACCACCCATGGAATGAACAAGATCTTGGGAAAGTTTATGCATTAGTTCATGTGCTTTGAACCGCCATGTTTCATCCATCGCCCGGAAGGTGCCCATCAGTTTTACTTCATTGGGAATAACATTAGTGGTATTGCCGGCATGGAATGATGTAACAGAAAGTACAGAAGGATTAAATGGATCATTGTTCCGGCTAACCAGTTGTTGCAATGCAATGATCAAATGGGAACTGATCAGGATCGGGTCAACCGTTAAATGCGGTGAAGCGGCATGACCACCCTTCCCCCTGACTGTAAAATATAATTCATCGGCGCTGGCCATCACTTTGCCACTTCGAAAACTAAGCTGGCCAACTTCGAGTATGGTATTGACATGCAGGGCAAGAATGGCCTGTGGTTTGGGATTTTCCAGTACACCATCTTTAATCATCAGGGATGCACCTCCCGGGTTTTTTTCTTCACCCGGCTGAAAAATAAGTTTGACCGTTCCTTCCCATTCGTCTTTTAACTCATTTAAAATTTTTGCAGCCCCTAAAAGACAGGTCGTATGCACATCGTGCCCGCAGGCATGCATCACGCCTTCATTTTTGGATTTATAGGGGATGTCGTTTTCTTCTTTGATGGGCAAGGCATCCATGTCGGCCCGGATGGCAATGATCCTTTTCTCCGGGTTCTTGCCTTTTATTAATCCAACCACACCGGTCGTAGCTTTTACTTCAAAAGGGATGCCCAATTCATTCAGTTTGCCCTGTACATATTTTGACGTTTCAAATTCCTGGTAACTGAGTTCGGGGTGCGCATGAAGGTGATGGCGGACCTCAATGAATTCGGGTGCATATTTTTTGGCCAGTGCTTTGATTGTTGGGTGCATGACCCAAAGATAAAGAAGTCGTTAGTTTTTATCCGGGAGTCATTAGCCCCGATCGGGTAACGGACTTTTGCGTCAATTTTATAGCGGCTGACGACTTAAGACCAACGACTAATGATTTGCTTTAAGGATTATTCATCAGCCTGGTTATTCTTTGAAGACTTCACTTCAATAATATCCTTCATGATAAAAACACCTTTGGGAAAATAGTTGTTCATTCGTTTCTGGTAAGATTCGGCGTCTTTCCTGTCTTTGAAATTCCCGGCTTTTACCCTGAAATAGGGTGACTGGTACCAGAGATATGCTTTTAGTTCCGGAAAATAAGTGTAAACTTTTGTTTTGGCCGCCAGGGCTTCTTCTCTTTTATTGGTACTGATGATCATCAGGCGGAAGCCTTTGTCGGTTTTCCTGCTGTCGCGGCTGGTCACTTCGTTAATGGTTGCCTGAGTTTTCACCAGGAGGTCGACCCGGGGATCTTTATGTACGATCACAGAATTGGTGTCAGGTGTTTTGATATAAATACTGTCTTTTTGGGCTGAACAGGTGATGACAGATACAAGAGAAATGATGAAAAAAATGAATTTCATATATGGTGTTATGGCAAATATCTTTTCAAAAATAGTTGAAATGATTTAAGGAGTTAAAGAAGTTTAAAAAGTTTAACAGGTTAAACTGCTAATACCCCCCACCCGCTCCGGCAATATTCTCTATCGGGTGCCAGGTTGTTTTTATTTCCTGGGTGTCCATAATGAAATAGGGTGATTGACCTTCCGGGGCATACCAGTTAATTTTATCATAGAAAATGATCCGTTTCAGGTTTGCCGCCGACCGCTCTCTCATCATTTTCTGTAGTTCAGAATTATTTTCACAATAAATGGTTGCATTCACATCCATATGATCCACGAACCAGGATGCCAGTTCGGATGGCTTACCGGTTAAAATATTGACAACACCTCCGGGGAGATCGGAAGAATTTAACACTTCAGCAAAAGTTACGGCGCAGAGCGGTTTGGTTTCCGATGCAAGCACCACGCAGGTATTGCCGCCGGCAATAACCGGGGTTATAACAGACACTAAACCCAGTAAAGAATCATTTTGCGGCGCAATGATGGAAACCACACCGGTTGGTTCAGGCACAGAAAAATTGAAATGTGAACTGGCCACGGGGTTCACCGAACTGAAAATCTGCTGAAATTTATCGCACCAGCCCGCGTAATAGATCAGGCGGTCAATGGAGAGGTTCACTTCTTTCTCCGCTTTTGTTTTTGAAAGATCCTGTTGCATCAATTCATCCATGAACTGCGCTTTTCTTCCTTCCAGCATTTCTGCCATACGATACAGAATCTGAGATCGGTTAAAGGCAGCCCGGCCACTCCATCCGCTTACGGCACCCCTGGCCGCCACCACAGCATCCCGGAAATCTTTTCTTGAACTGAGGCAAACATTAGCTAATTTTTTCCCGGCTGCATTGGCAGGAATATAATAGCGGCCGGATTCGGTTCTCGGGAATTGGCCACCGATATAAATCTTATAGGTTTTTAATACTTCTAATCGTTTTGAAGAAGTTTTCTTTTCCAAACCATTTTCACTGATAGTGAGTGAAGATTTTTTAATTGTTTTTTCCATCTTTTATTTTTTTAGCCACAAATGACACGAATTGCACGAATAAATACAATGAAATTCAAATTATTTGCCTGCGGCAAAAAATATTCCAGGGTCGGTAGTGTTGTGCAATTCAACTATTTAATTTTTTATAAAAAATGATACCAGTACTTTAAGAAATCCATTAGTGTTATTCGTGTAATTCGTGACCTTATTATTTTTTTTGCCACGAAATGTCACTAATTAACACGAAATGACGAATACGGATGAATTACTTTTTCATTTTTTATTTCTTATTCCTTATTTTTTATTCTTAAACAACATTTACATATGCAGCTAACCCGTGCAACCCGCCTTCTCTTCCGAAACCACTTTCTTTATAACCACCAAACGGTGAAGAAGGGTCGAATTTATTAAACGTGTTTGCCCAGACTACACCGGCCCGCATTCTTCTCGTCATGTTAAAGATCTTGGATCCTTTATCTGTCCACACACCGGCACTTAATCCATACGGGCTGTTATTGGCTTTTTCAATCACTTCATCGTCTGTTCTGAATGTCAGTACGGCCAGCACCGGTCCGAAGATCTCTTCCTGTGCAATGCGGTTGCTCTGCGCCACATTGGTAAAAATGGTTGGCCGGCAAAAAAATCCCTTGCCGGGCAGGCGGCAGGAACTTTCATACATCTCGGCTCCTTCCTTTTTGCCAACGCTGATATATTTATGAATGGTATCCAATTGTGCCCTGGAATTGATGGCGCCGATATCTGTATTCTTATCCAACGGGTCGCCCACGATCAGTGATTCAATCCTGTCCTTTAATTTCCGGATCACTTCTTTTGCGATCGATTCCTGCACATATAATCTTGAACCGGCACAACAAACATGACCCTGGTTGAAATAAATTCCATTGATCACTCCTTCCACCGCCTGGTCGATCGGGGCATCTTCAAAAATGATATTGGCCGCTTTGCCGCCGAGTTCGAGTGTGGCTTTCTTATTCGTTCCTGCAATTGCGCGTTGAATGATTTTCCCAACATCCGTTGACCCGGTGAATGCAATTTTATTGATGTCGGGATGGTTGACAATGGCAGCACCTGTGGCACCGGCTCCTGTTACGATATTCACTACACCCGGAGGAAGGTCTGCTTCCTGCATTATTTCAGCGAGCTTCAAAGCAGTTAAGGGTGTTGTTTCCGCCGGTTTCAAAACCACCGTGTTTCCTGTTGCAATAGCCGGTGCAATTTTCCAGGCAGCCATAAGCAAAGGAAAATTCCAGGGAATGATCTGCCCGGCCACTCCCAATGGTTCCGTTGTACGATTGGGAAAGGCATATTCGAGTTTATCGGCCCAGCCTGCATAGTAAAAAAAATGGTTGGCAGCAGCAGGTACATCAAAGTCCCGGCTTTCACGAATGGGTTTACCGCCATCGAGTGATTCAATGATGGCCAGTTCTCTTGCTTTTTCCTGTACCATGCGGGCGATACGGAAAACATATTTGGCCCTTTCCTTTGCAGGCATTTTTTTCCACACTTTTTCATACGCTTTACGGGCAGCTTTCACCGCCATATCCACATCTGCCGAGCCTGCTTCGGCCACTTCACTCAGTTTTTCTTCATTGGCGGGATTGATGGTATCAAAATATTTGTTGCTGATGGGTTTTTTCCATTCGCCATCGATAAACAGGTCATATTGCTTGTTGATGGTCGCTGCCGATTTGCTTTCGGGAGCAGGTGCATAGGCCCAGCCCGTATCAAATTTTAATTTGATCGTGTTACTTTTCCTGGCTGACTTCTTTTTTGTTACCGGCATATTTAATTTTTTATTTTACCAGCGACATGAACACGGATGAACTTCCGTTGCGACGCTCCGTTCATCTTTCTGTTCGCTGTTCATCAAATATATTTCGCCCTTTCAGGGCTTTGAAAACATTTCATTTATTTATTACCCCGGGCTACCAAAATTTCGCCCTATGGGGCTAGTTCTATACAAGTCATTTCATTTATTAATAAGCTGCTTCCGACGAAGCCCCACTTTTTCATTATTCATTTTTTATTTCTTATTTTTCATTTCCTTTAGGGACTACCTAATCAACAGAGAAATAATTCGCCGCCTGGTACAAACCTGTCTTCTCTTTCACCATCTGCATCAGCACATCATTGGCCAGGCTGCTGGCTCCGAAACGGAACCAATGATTATTCAACCAGTCTTCGCCTAACACTTCTTTTACCATCACTAAATAATGTAAAGCTAATTTTGATTTTGAAATTCCACCGGCGGGTTTCATGCCGATCATCTTCCCGGTTTTATAATAAAAATCACGGATCGCTTCAAGCATCACCAGGGTGACCGGCATAGTTGCTGCGGGTTGAATTTTTCCTGTGGATGTTTTGATAAAATCAGCGCCGGCATGCATGGCAATATCGCTGGCTCTTCTTACTTTATCAAATGTTCCCAGTTCCCCGGTTTCCAATATTACTTTTAACCGGGCTTCTCCGCAGGCTTCTTTGATGGCTGCAATTTCATCAAAGACAAAATTGTATTCGCCGGCATGAAATTTACCCCGGCTGATCACCATATCCACTTCATCGGCGCCTTCGTTCACCGCATATTTGGTATCCCTTATCTTAATATCCCTCGGCGCCTGCCCGCTGGGGAAGGCGGTGGCAACGGATGCCACTTTTATTCCTGAATCTCCCAATGCTTTTTTGGCTACTTTGACCATCGAAGGATAAACACAGATAGCAGCAACGGTTGGAATACCGGGTAATGCATCATGCGGGTGCATGGCTTTATAGCAAAGCTGTTTTACTTTCCCATCCGTATCCTTTCCTTCGAGGGTGGTCAGATCGATCATATTCAGTACCAGCTTCAAACCGTTCATCTTCGATTCTTTCTTAATGCTTCTTTTGGTGAAACGGGAAGCCCTTTCTTCTACCCCTACCTGGTCGATACGGGGTGATAAGCTGAAGTCAGGAAGAGAAATAACGGATTCGCTCTTTTTCATACAAAAAACCGATTGAACTCAAAGATAACTAAAGAAAAGATGAATGGGTAGTTCCGGATTTTTCGTCAAAAGACAGTCCATTCATCAAGTTATTGAGAAGGATATGCCTGTTTGTTTTAAATTCGGCATTATAAAAACTACCTGACATGAGAACACCTGGAACCCGGTCTGTCCTTTTGGTTTGTTCTTTTTTTAGCTTGCCCGTTTTTGCGCAGCCAACCTTTCCCGGAAACGGAACTGCTGATCCAAGGCACGGCTATTATGCATTTACCCATGCAACGATTGTAAAAGATGCTGTTAACACTTTGTCAGATGCGACTTTGATCATCAAAGATGGAAAAATAGTATCAGCAGGAACAGGAATTGCTGTACCTGCGGGAGCTGTCGAAGTGGATTGCAAAGGCAAATTTATTTATCCGTCTTTTATTGATATCTATTCCGATTACGGTACTCCTCAGCGACAACAAACAAGCGGCGGGGGTGGTTTTAATTTTAACCAGCCACCACAAATGAATAATGCGGTAAAAGGCCCTTATGGCTGGAACCAGGCTATCAAATCGGATATGGATGTATATAAAGTTTTTAATGTAAACGATACAACCGCCAAACCACTTCGTGATGCCGGTTTTGGTACCGTGCTTACACATATTAAAGACGGAGTGGCCAGGGGCACAGGCGCGGTTGTTACGCTGGCCAATGAAAAAGAAAATCTCGTCATTGTAAAAGAAAAAGCATCGGCACATTATTCTTTTAATAAAGGAACATCGGGGCAATCATATCCCAGTTCGATGATGGGATATATTGCTTTACTGCGCCAGACCTATCTCGATGCGGCCTGGTATAAAACCAAACCATATGAGGAAGGTTTTAATGCTACCCTTCAATCATGGAATGATAACCAGGGACTGCCGCAGGTATTTGAAGCAGGGGATAAATGGAATGACCTGAGGGCCGACAGGATTGGTGATGAATTTGGCGTACAATACATCCTAAAAGCCGGGCAGAATGAATACCAGCGGATAAAAGAAATGAAAACAACCAATGCCACATTTATTCTTCCGCTCAATTACCCGCAGGCACAGGATGTGGAAGATCCCGCCGATGCAAAATTTGTTTCACTGGAGGATATGAAACACTGGGAACTGGCTCCCACAAATGCAGCTGCCTTTGAAAAAGCCGGTATCCCTTTCTGTTTAACAACGGCTGACTTAAGATCAGTCAGTTCTTTCTGGACTAATCTTCGTAAAGCCATGGAATACGGATTGAGTGAAGCTAAAGCGATGGACGCCCTGACAAAGACACCGGCCATGACTTTGGGCATTTATGAAAAAGTGGGAAGCCTGGATGCCGGTAAGCTGGCCAATTTTTTAATAACAAACGGTCCCATCTTCAATGAAAAAACAAATATCCTGTACAATTATGTTCAGGGAATCAAATACGGAGTTAAGAACGATGAGAATATTGCCGGGATATATGATCTCACGGTAAACATGCCGGGAGGAGCTGAAAAATATACATTGGATGTAAAGAACAGCAGTTCAGTGACCATGTATGGAAAAGATACCATGAACAGCAAATTCAGTTTCGATGGCAAGCAGATCAAACTAAGCTATGCCCCCATGCAAAAAAGGCAAAGACCTGCTATGCAACCCGGCGATACCACGCAAAGAAGACCCGGCGGATTTCCCGGTGGTTTTGGAGGGGCGCAAACACAAACATTACCTGCATCAGCAACAAGATTGAGCGGAATGAGTAGTGGTACGGAGTGGAATGGTACCGGTCTTGATTCCCTGGGAAATAACTTCACCTGGACCGCTGTTTATGTGAAAGCAACTGAAATAAAAGCCGACAGTATAAAAAAGAAGGAAGCTCCTGTTACCGGGAAAGTGATATATCCTTTTATGCCCTTTGGTTGGGATGAAGAACATCAGCCCAGGCAGGAAACGATCCTGATCAAAAATGCAACGGTCTGGACCTGCGAGAAAGAAGGGGTATTACAAAATACAGATATATTACTGAAGAACGGAAAGATAGCTGCGATCGGAAAAAAACTCGAAGAACCCAATGCAAGGATCATTGATGGTACGGGCAAGCATGTTTCACCCGGGATCATTGATGAGCATTCGCATATTGCTGCTGCATCAATTAATGAAGGAGCTCAATCGGTGACATCCGAAGTGAGGATAGGGGATAATCTTAACCCTGATGATATCAATATCTACCGCCAATTAAGCGGGGGAGTTACCACTTCGCATATCCTTCACGGATCGGCCAACCCGATCGGCGGACAAACACAACTGATAAAACTCCGCTGGGGCGCCAATGATTATGACCTGAAATTTAAAGACTGGACCGGGCAGATAAAATTTGCGTTGGGAGAAAATGTAAAACGTTCCAATTTCAATATTCCCGGTGGTAATACCCGTTACCCCGATACCAGGATGGGCGTGGAGCAGGTGTATGTGGATGCGTTTACCCGGGCAAAGGATTATAAAAAAGAATGGAAAGATTATAATGAAGCGAAAGAAAAATTATTGAAAGAAAAAAAACCATTGACCGGTTTGAATCCTCCCCGCCGTGACCTGGAACTGGATGCATTGGTTGAAATTCTGGATAACAAACGATTTATCACCTGTCACTCCTATGTGCAGAGTGAGATCACCGGGCTGATTGAAGTGGCTGACAAAATAGGGTTTAAGGTGAATACATTTACGCATATTCTTGAAGGTTATAAAGTGGCTGATAAAATGCTGAAGCATGGCGCTAATGCCTCCACCTTTTCCGATTGGTGGGCCTATAAAGTGGAAGTGGAAGATGCGATCCCCTACAATGCGGCCATCATGCATAAAGTGGGGTTGAATGTGGCCATCAATTCGGATGATGCTGAAATGGCAAGAAGACTGAACCAGGAAGCTGCGAAAACAATAAAATACGGCGGATTGAGCCAGGAAGAGGCGTTAGACCTCGTTACCATCAATCCCGCCAGAATGTTGCATGTGGATGACCGGGTAGGAAGCCTGAAGGCAGGAAAGGATGCCGATGTGGTGGTTTGGAGCGACAACCCGCTGAGCATTTATGCAAAATCATTATACACCATCGTGGATGGCACGGTTTATTTTGACCGGCAGAAAGATGAGCAAATGCAAAAAGATGTGGATGCAGAAAGGGCAAGACTGGTGAAAAAGATGAACGGGGAAAAAAGAAGCGGGGCCGCGATGATTCCGGCACAACCTACGTATCATATCACACTTACCTGTGATGACTATCATCATAGCCAGGGTATATTGGAGATTGATGAAAGTGAAATCAATAACTATTAAAATGTATTGAAATGAAAAAAATATTTTTATCATTCATCTTTGGCGGTTCATTGATGTTTGCCAATTCGCAGTCAAATGTTCTGCCGGCGGAAAAACAAAAAACCCCGATCGTAATCACCCACGCAACGGTGCATACGGGCAAAGGGGATGTTTTGGAAAATGCATCTATTGTGATAGTGGATGGAAAGATCACCGCGGTCGGGAAAAATGTCTCAGTGCCGGCCGGTGCCGAGACTGTGGATGCGAAAGGCAAGCAGGTTTATCCCGGGATCATCCTGCCGGTTAGTTCATTGGGGCTGATCGAGATCAACGCGGTAAAAGCGACGAACGATGTAAGGGAAATAGGTGATATGAATCCCAATGTACGTTCCATTGTTGCCTACAATACCGATTCAAAAGTGATCAATACGCTCCGGTCGAACGGGATACTGGCTGCTAATATCGTTCCGCAGGGCAGTTTTCTCGCCGGTTCTTCTTCTGTGGTGCAATTGGATGCATGGACCTGGACCGATGCAGCAATAAAGATCGATGGGGGTATGCATTTATATATGCCTCCCATGATGGCCCGTGCCAGCTTTGGCAGAGCTGGTGTTGGCGGCAGGCCCGGAGGACCGAATGCAGGCATGGAAAGCGACCCGGTAAAAGAAGGGCTGGAGCAACTGGAAAAACTGAAAGCATTCTTCCGCGAGGCAAAAGCCTATAATGCTGTCAACGTCCATGAAGAATCAAACCTGAAGTTTGAATCCGTAAAGAATCTATTCACCAAAGCACAGAAATTTTATGTACATGCGAATACGGTGAAACAGATGCTGGCCGCTTTGGATTTTGTAAAGGAATTTGGTTTTGACGTGGTGATCGTTGGCGGCAGTGAAAGCTGGCAGATACCGGATCTTTTGAAGAAGCATAATGTATCAGTTGTCCTGCAGCAGATGCACAGTTTACCTACTTCCAATGATGATGATGTGGATCAGCCATACAAGTCTGCGGCAGCCTTACAAAAAGCCGGGGTGTTATTTTCCATTTCAGATGATGATGGTCAGACACGTGGCCGCAATATCGCATTTAATGCAGGCACCGCAGTTGCTTATGGTTTGACGAAGGAAGAAGCGTTGGCTGCCATCACGCTGAATGCTGCTAAGATCATGGGTGTGGATGATAGGACGGGAAGTATCGAAGCGGGCAAAGATGCCAATATCATCATCAGTTCCGGCGATATACTCGATATGATGAGCAATAATATTACCGATGCTTTTATACAGGGGCGTAAAATAAATCTCGATGACAAACAAAAGCAACTGAACGACAGGTATGAAAAAAAATATGATCTGAAAGGGAAGAAACCGTTCTGAAAAAATGGTCTGACCCCCTGCAGTGGCGGGGCAAGCTGTCCCGGTCTGACCATCATCTCTTTTCAATGGCTATCATTGTGATGATCCATATCCTCCAGTTCAATATGTTCCCCGCAATGCGGGCATTTCTGGGTTTTCTTGATCCGGTTGAGACGAAACTCATCGATAAAACCGGCCGTGATGATGCCGGCCGGTAATGCAAAGAATGCAACACCGGTCATCATGATGATACTGGCCAGTGCTTTTCCGAGATTTGTTACAGGGAACATATCACCGTAACCGGTAGTTGTCAGTGTTACCACCGACCACCAGATTGTTTTTGGTATGCTGGTGAACAGGCTTGCGGTTTCGCCGGGTGGCGGGTGAAGATGTTCAGCAAAATACATGACACAGGAAGCAATGATGATCAGAAAAGTAGCCAGGATAAAACTAAGTGCCAGCTCATTTTTTCTTTTCTTAAAAACATTGGCGATCATATGGGCCGGCTTTGTATATGCTGTGAGCCGGAACAACCTGAAAAAGCGCAAAAGCCGCAACATCCGGAGTACCCTCAGATCAAGACCGATAAAAGCATGCAGGTATGAAGGCAAAATAGCCATCAGGTCAATCAGCGCACCCGGTGAAAAAATATATTTAAGCCGGCCCCAGAAACTGTGTTTGTATTTTTCCTCGTGGTTAC
>CAZQGZ010000076.1:0-15783 GCA_964592935.1 uncultured Chitinophaga sp.
TTTTGCCGCTTTTAAATAAGGGATGAGGGTCAGGTGAACCACCACGGTATCTTCTTCGGGCAATTCCCATTGCAATTGGCGAACAGCTTCCACAAAAGGTAAACTTTCTATGTCTCCAACGGTTCCGCCTATTTCTGTAATGATGATATCAAATTCGCTGCCTTGTCCCAACTGAACCATTCTTCTTTTGATCTCATCCGTGATATGTGGTACCACCTGCACGGTTTTTCCCAGGTAAGCTCCCTCTCTTTCTTTATTGATAACGGTTTGATAGATGCGGCCGGTAGTTACATTGTTTGCCTGCGAAGTGAAAATGTTGAGAAATCTTTCATAATGGCCAAGATCAAGATCGGTTTCGGCACCGTCCTCTGTCACATAACATTCTCCATGTTCGTATGGATTCATGGTCCCGGGGTCAATGTTGATATAAGGGTCCAGTTTCTGAATCGTTACCCTGAGCCCTCTTGCCTGGAGCAATTTTGCAAGCGAAGCCGCAATGATACCCTTGCCTAAGGAAGAAGTAACACCACCGGTAACAAAAATATACTTTGCCATACAAAATGGGAATTTGTTTAATTCTGTTACTTAATAATGATCTGTTGAAATGGACCAGTCGAATGACCAGCATCGGAATAATTTCCGGGAGGTCATGTAAAAATAGTCCTTATTTGCGTTATTGGAAAACAAAGATTCCGTTTATGTGGAAAAAAATGATTTCCCGATATGTTCTGAAAAGGTTTATGGTTACGATAAACCTGTTGTTCATCCTGGTGCAAACGAATGCTCAGAAAATGCAAATGCTTAAAGGATACTGTGGTATTTATTACAAAACCATGGACGATCTTTACCGTCAAAAGCATGCTGAGCTTGACTTTTACGATTTCAGATCCCGTCAGGTCGTTGCCAGTATCGGGGCCCAGTGCGGGCATTGGGAAGCTGCATATGCCGCCACGACGGACAGTATCCAATTTTTCCTGGAGGATATCGATACCACTTTTTTTAACCCGCGTCAAATAGGTTTTGCCTGGCATTATTACGACAGCATCCGGGGTAGCCCGATGACAAGTACTTATACACTGGTTACCGGGACCGAAGAATCAACCCTGCTTCCGGCAAATAGTTTTGACAAGATCATTATTATCAACAGCTTTCACGAATTTACACGGGTTGATGATATGCTGGCGGATATCAAAACGAAACTGGTGCCCGGCGGTATTTTATATATCGACGAATCTGTACCTAAACGGGCCGGGCAATTGCATGGCATTTGTAAAAAACCGATGCTGATGCAGGAAGAAATGATCGGGATACTTAAGAGAAATGGCTTTGTATATAAAGATGGACTTGAACTGCTGTTTGGAAAGAAAAGGCCTTTGAGAAAGATCTATGCTTTCAGCATTATTCAATCACCTTGATATATCATCCAGCCTGGTAACAATGATGCGGCAGCCGCCGGGTGGTACACTGTCTTCTTCCCTTCCCCATGGGTTCATTTTATCGATCACCAGTTTCAGGTTGTTTATGTACAGGGGTTCAAAAGAATCCCCGAAATGCCAGGTGGAATCTTTAATCTTAACAACGAGATCGCAATAAGGTCTTTCACCTCCGTTATTCGCCATCCATTGCCGGCCGCAACCACCGTTGGAGATGGTCATATTCAATTCATTGATCCTGGCGGTTTCCTTACTTGCGATCACCAGTCTTTTTTCAGTAAATTTTTTCGGCGGGTACATGCAAGCCATGGCAGCCAAAATACAAACAACCATAAGAAAAGAAACACCTTTCATATTGATACTTCAAATTATGCTATTTTAGTATTTCAACAACCAGCATGATGAAAAAAATATTTTTGGTTACAGCCTGTCTTGTTTTTGTAATGATTTTGAATGCACAAAAAACATATATCTGGTGCGGTACGCTGATCGATGGCATTTCCAATGAGCCCCAAAAAAACATGACCGTTGTTATTGAGAAAAATATGATCATAGGCGTTGAAAATGGTTTCTCCAAAACAGGGACCGGCGATAAGTCAATTGATTTAAAAAATAAAACAGTTACCCCCGGCTGGATCGATATGCATGTACACATGGAACATGAAACCAATCCCAACCGGTACATGGAAACTTTTACTTACAACCCGGCAGATTACGCATTTCAATCGGTAAAATTTTCAGAAGTAACATTAATGGCAGGATTTACAACCGTGAGGGACCTGGGTGGTACCGGGGTAAATATTTCATTGCGCAATGCCATCAATAAAGGATTGATAAAGGGCCCGAGAATTTTCACCGCGGGAAAATCGATTGCTACTACAGGTGGTCATGCCGATCCAACCAACGGATACCGGAAAGACCTGATGGGTGACCCGGGGCCGGCAGAAGGCGTTGCCAACGGACCCGATGAATGCAGGCAGGCGGTTCGTCAGCGATATAAAGACGGCAGTGACCTGATCAAAATAACAGCTACGGGCGGAGTATTAAGTGTTGCAAAAAGTGCCAGCAACCCGCAGTTTACCGAAGAAGAAATAAAGGCCATCGTGGAAACCGCAAAGGATTATGGTTTTCGTGTAGCGGTGCATGCACATGGGGCCGAGGGAATGAAAAGAGCTATCCGTGCAGGCGTGAATTCCATTGAACATGGTACGTATATGGATGATGAGGCCATCCGGTTATTTTTAAAATACAATACCTGGTATGTTCCGACTTTAACAGCCGGGGCTGCTGTTGCCGACTCGGCAAAAAAGCCGGGTTATTATCCTGATCTTGTTACTCCAAAAGCATTGGAGATCGGGCCAAAGATAAAAGCCACATTTGCCAAAGCGTACAAAGCAGGAGTAAAGATCGCTTTCGGAACAGATGCGGGAGTATATAAGCACGGATTGAACTGGCTTGAATTTGTCAAGATGATCGATGCAGGGATGACCCCGATGGATGCGATCAGATCAGCCACCATCCAAGCAGCCGACCTGCTGGGAGAAAAAGATAAACTGGGAAGTATCGAAGTGGGTAAGCTGGCTGATATCGTTGCGGTGGACGGTGATCCGTTAAAAGATCTGCAGGTTTTCGGGAAGGTGATTTTTGTGATGAAGGATGGGGTGGTGTATAAAGGTCAATAGTTTTTATTTGAAAGCAAAAAATCCTTTACATAATTGCTTACTCCTTCTTCTAATGAATAGAAGGTTTCATTATAACCCGCATGCTGAAGTTTACTCATATCCGCTTCCGTGAAGTATTGATATTTGTCCCGGATGTCTTCCGGCATGTCGATGTATTCAATCACTGTTTCTTGACCCATGGCCGCAAAAGTTGCTTTGGCTAAATCATTAAAAGTTCTGGCTTTGCCGGTACCCAAATTATAAATCCCGTTTTTCCCTATTGACCATTCACCATTCACCATTGACTTCATTATCCAGTACATCACTTTCGCCACATCTTCCGCATAAATAAAATCACGGAGCTGTTCGCCGTCTTTGAATTCCGGTTTGTGTGATCTGAACAATTTTATTTTTCCTGTTTCCCGGATCTGGTTAAATCCATGAAAGATCATACTGGCCATCCTGCCTTTGTGATATTCATTCGGGCCATACACATTGAAAAACTTTAACCCCGTCCAAAACGGTGGTACTGACTCCCGACTTTTCTCAATCGCCCATTTGTCAAATTCATTTTTTGATTTGCCATAAGGGTTCAACGGGTTTAGTTTCTCAATGATATTATGATCATCTTTATAGCCCAGTTCACCGCTACCATAGGTTGCAGCTGAGGAAGCATAAACCAACGGAATGTTATTTTCGCTGCAATAATTCCAGATGTTTTTGGAATACTCCACATTCAATTTTTCATGAATGGAATAATCAAATTCGGTGGTGTCCGTCCTGGCACCGAGGTGAAAGACAAATTTTATTTCTGGATTATTAGTTTTCAGCCAGTCAAATAAATTCTCTCTTTCAATTTTACGGATAAAACATTTTGTTCGGTAATTAGCCTCTTTATCTTCTTTACTGAAATCATCAACGATGATAATATTCTCATATCCTTTCTTGTTCAGGTAGCCGAGCATATAACTACCAATAAAACCGGCCGCTCCTGTTAATAAAATTGTTTTTTCTCTCTCCATTATATCGGATAAAAATTTATTATAAAGACATTTTGACAAGCCGGCTTTTTGAGATGGCAAATCTCTCCCATGAGGGGAGACTCAGAGAGGGCCTAGTGCCGACCCGGCTTCTTCTCTGGTTAAATGATTTTCAATCGCGGTATCATATTTTTCCTGCCACCAGTCAATCGAACCCCAGAAATCTCCGTCAATGACCAATTCTCCGGATGTCACTACGCCAAGCTTCTCAAAAGGGAAGTCTTTTAGAAGTAATTCAACCTGCTTTACTTTATCCAGCGCCACGCTGACAAGAACCCTGCTTTGTCCTTCACCAAACAGCCAGGCATCTTTTCTCAACGTGTTATTTGATATAACAGAAAACCCCAGTTCATTATGAAATCCGCTTTCGCATAAAGTGACAAAGAGCCCGCCTTCGCTGACGTCATGTGCAGACCGTATCAATTTCTCCTGTATCAGCTTTTCAACCATTCGGTGAAGTTTATATTCATCTTCCAGTTCAAAATGCGGGGCTGGTGAAAATTCAACACCGCAGACCTTACTCAGGTATTGCGAAGAGCCGATATCACCGGTTGATTTTCCCAGCAAATAGATCAGGTTTCCCTCTTCTTTAAAATCAAGCGTCATTTTTTCGTTGATATCTTCGAGAAGACCTACCATGCCGATCGTAGGTGTGGGAAATACCGGCCCATCGGGGTTTTGGTTATAAAAACTCACGTTACCCCCTGTAACAGGTGTTTCAAATTTCCTGCACGCTTCGCCCATTCCTTTGATGGCATGTACGAACTGGTAATAAACTTCCGGGTCGTAAGGATTGCCGAAGTTCAGGCAGTTGGTCACACCCAATGGCTGGCCGCCGCTGCATACAATATTCCTGGCTGCCTCACTTACGGCTATCATGGTTCCTTTATAGGGATCTGCAAACACATAACGACTGTTGCAATCCGTGGTTATGGCAATTCCTTTTTTTGTGCCTTTCACCCATACAACAGCTGCATCGGTGGGCGCGTTGGTGGATGCATTGTTGGTGCCCACCATACTGTCGTACTGGTTAAACACCCAACGTTTGGATGCAATGGTTGGTAACTGCATTATTTTTTCTCCAACTTTTTTCAGATCACCCGGTACAGGAATTGAATCGGGGTCGAATTTTTTTATTTCAGAAAAATAAGTTGGTTCACTGTATTCCCTTTCATATTGAGGTGCTCCTCCACCCAGTACCAGTTCATGAGCAGGCAAAGAGGCTTCCGGTGTTCCGTTCATAAAGAAATTCAAGATGCCATCGTCCGTTATTTCACCGATAACAGAACAGGGAAGGTCCCATTTCGCAAAAATTTTTATTATTTCATTTTCTCTTCCTTTTTGTGCCACCAGCAACATTCTTTCCTGGCTTTCACTCAGCAAGATTTCCCAGGGCTTCATGTTTTTTTGTCTTGCAGGTACTTTATCCAAATCAATTTTCATTCCCACGCCACCTTTCGCACTCATTTCAGAAGTGGAACAGATGATACCCGCTGCACCCATATCCTGCATACCCACAACGGCCCCGGTCTGAATGATTTCAAGACAGGCTTCCAGTAATTTTTTTTCCTGGAAGGGGTCGCCAACCTGCACGGCCGGAAGATCCTCTGCACTGTCTGCTGTAATATCTGCCGATGCGAAGGAAGCGCCACCGATGCCGTCTTTGCCCGTTGCGCTGCCAACAAAAATGACCGGGTTTCCTTTTCCCGATGCCGTGGCAGAAATGGTTTCGCCTGCCTTAACGATACCTACGCTCATGGCATTTACCAACGGGTTGGTATGATAGCATTCATCGAAATAAATTTCACCACCGACGGTCGGTACACCAAAACAATTTCCATAATGGCCGATGCCATGCACCACGCCGGATAAAAGATGTTGTGTCTTATCTTCTTCGAGGTTGCCGAAACGAAGTGAATTCATTGCAGCAACGGGTCTTGCTCCCATGGTAAAAATATCCCGGTGTATTCCTCCCACACCGGTCGCTGCACCCTGGAATGGTTCAATGGCCGAAGGATGATTATGCGATTCAATTTTAAACACCACGCCAAGACCATCGCCGATATCCATCAGTCCGGCATTTTCTTCCCCGGCTTTTACCAGCATTCTTCCGCCTTCGCGGGGCAGGGTCTTTAACCATTTGATGGAATTTTTATAACTGCAGTGTTCGCTCCACATGGCGCTGAATGCGCAGAGTTCATTAAAGTTGGGTGTCCTTCCCAATTTTTGCAATATGAGTTCAAATTCATCTTTTGTCAATCGTAATTGCTCTGCTGTTTTAAGGGTTACTTCCATGAGACAAAACTAAGGAAAACGGGATTCTGATGTCAGAAGTCAGAGGTCAGAGGCCGGAGCGGCATGTTACATTAAATGTCACGTTACATTACTTCATTTTACAATGGCATATGATTGCCGACACCGGACTTCGGGCTTCTGATTTCAGACCTCCGGCTTCTGTCTTCCGGCTTCAGATTTTTATGTCTATTTTGCGGGATAATCCATCGCAGTTTGGAATACCTTTTATTTGTTGTATACCTCGTTGTTTTTGCCTGGTTTGTTACCAGGGTAAAATTTTTTAAACGAACCGGGTTGAATCAATCGCAACTGGTGATCCTTTTCCTGCTCAAAGTAATGGCGGGGATATTTTACGGATGGATCGGTCTTTATTACGGAGGGCTGGCGCAGATGTGGGATACCTGGAGCTTTCATACCAACAGCATCCAGGAGTATCATTTATTGTTCAATGACCCCCATGAATATTTTACCAATCTCTTTAAAGATCCTTATGAGGGGGGCGTAACAAAATTTTTTGAGACAACGGATTCCTACTGGAGCGACCTGAAGGGAAATGTTTTTATAAAAATTCTTTCGGTATTCAATATCCTCAGCCTGGGGAATTATTTTATCAATGTGATCTTCTATTCTTTTTTCACCCTGTTCGGTCCCATGGCCATCTACCGGGTTATGACCGATGTGTTTCCCGGCAAAAAAATGGTTGTTTTGTTAGCTACTTTCCTGGTGCCTTCTTTCTTATACTGGACAAGCGGTATACATAAAGAAGGGTTCATATTTACCGGCATCAGCCTTGTTATTTATTGTATCTATTTTGGTACAAAGGAAAAAAAATTCGGATTCAAAAAAATTTTATTTCTCATTACCGGGCTGTTACTGATACTCACCCTGAGGAATTTCATCATTGTTATAATTATCCCGGCCCTGGTGGCCTGGTTACTTTCAAACCGATGGCCAAAGTACGGACTGGCTATTTTCAGTTCTTTGTACCTGCTCTTCGGTGTTTTGTTTTTTACTGCCCGTTATATCAATCCCCGTTTTGATTTCCCGCAGGCGGTTGTCAATAAACAACAGGAATTCATCAAACTTACCGGTAGTTCTTCCATTCCGATCAGCCGGTTAAAGCCCAATGCCATAAGTTTTTTGAAAAATACGCCGCAAGCCATCACACTGTCGGCGATCCGCCCGTATCCCAGTGATGTAAAACATATTCTTTCCCTGGCCGCGGCAATTGAAATTAATATTTTACTATTGATGTTTATTCTTTTCCTGGTCTGGCCCAAAAAACGTTCCGGGTCCGGAAATCTCATGTACTTCTGTATCTTTTTTTCTGTCACCATCCTGCTGGCCATCGGTTTCAGTGTAAATAACCTGGGGGCCATTGTTCGATACCGCAGCATTATCCTGCCCTTTTTGGTGATACCCATGGCAGCATCGATCGATTGGCGCCGTTTGGGGAATATATTTTTCAATAACATTAAAAATAAAAATAATATAATAAAAACCACCTGAATTCTTGAATTTTTTATTTAATAATTGAAAAAAATCACAATTTTTCCCCATTTCTTTCAAAAAACCTGCTATCACATAAAAAAAATTTGAGTATTTACCGGATTGCCCTTGCTTTGCAAAAAAAATACTCAACATGTCATTACGATTTAATGCTATCCAGAATCTTTCTATCAGTGCCGAAAACAATGTGGAAAGTTCAACCAAGATCACGGCCATCTTCGGGAGCAATGTTTTCACCATGAAAACAGCCCGGGAATTCTTAAGTGATGAGGCTTACAAAAGTTTGAATGCATCTGTAAAAACCAGTCAGAAGATCGACCGTTCGATGGCAAACCAGATCGCCAATGGCATACGTGCATGGGCGGAAAGCAGGGGAGTCACCCATTTCACACACTGGTTTCAGCCGCTGACCGGCAGCACGGCTGAAAAACATGATTCATTTTTTACACTAAAAGGGGACGGAACTCCCATTGAGCAATTTGACGGTGATGCCCTGATACAACAGGAACCCGATGCTTCTTCTTTTCCCAGCGGAGGTTTGAGAGCCACGTTTGAAGCCAGGGGCTATACGGCCTGGGATCCATCATCACCGGCCTTTATCATGGATATCGGTAACGGGAAAACGTTATGTATCCCTACCATCTTTGTTTCTTACACGGGCCAGTCGCTGGATTATAAAGCGCCGCTGCTGAAATCGCTGGAAGCATTGAATAAAGCCGCTGTAGATGTATGTAATTATTTCGACAAGAATGTCACCCGTGTCATCCCCACACTCGGATGGGAACAGGAATATTTTGTGATCGATGAAAGTCTTTTTAATGCCAGGCCCGATCTGGTTATGTGCGGCCGAACTGTATACGGGCATACTTCCGCCAGGAACCAGCAACTGGAAGACCATTACTTCGGTTCAATCCCGGAAAGGGTTTATGCATACATGCGGGATTTTGAAACGGAATCCTACAAACTGGGTATTCCGCTCCGCACCCGGCATAATGAAGTAGCGCCGGCTCAATTTGAATGTGCACCCATATTTGAAGAGGTTAGTGTGGCAGTTGATCATAACACCTTACTCATGGATGTTATGGAAAGAGTGGCGCGCCGTCATAACCTGCGGGTGCTGTTGCATGAAAAACCTTTTGCCGGTATCAACGGAAGCGGGAAACACAATAACTGGAGTATGGCAACTGATACAGGGGTGAATTTACTGGCCCCGGGAAAAACTCCGAAGACCAACCTGATGTTCCTGACTTTTTTTGTCAACACGATCAAGGCTGTACATGATTATGCCGATGTATTAAGGGCTTCCATTGCTTCGGCGCCGAATGATCACCGGTTGGGCGCCAATGAGGCTCCCCCCGCTATCATCTCGGTTTTTATCGGCCAATACCTCAGTAAAGTACTGAGCGATGTCAAAGAAAGAGTATCGGATAAAATGGATGAGACCGATGAAAGCATGCTGAAGATCGATATACATAAAAGCATTCCTGAATTGCTGATGGATAATACAGACCGGAACCGGACATCACCTTTTGCCTTCACGGGAAATAAATTTGAATTCAGGGCCGTAGGTTCTTCGGCCAATTGCGCCAATCCCATGACCGTTTTGAATGCGATCATGGCTGAAACGCTGAAACAATTCAAGAAAGATGTGGATGCGCTGATCGAGAAAGGGGAGAAGAAAGAGATCGCCATCATGCATACCATCCGCCAGTATATCGTGGGCAGCGAAAAAGTTTTGTTTGAAGGAGATGGTTACAGCGAAAGCTGGGCAAAGGAGGCGGAGAAAAGGGGATTAGCCAATGTTAAAACAACACCGCTGGCACTGGATGCCATGGTCACGGAAAAGGCCAGGCGCTTATTTGAAAGCAACCAGATCTACACCCATATCGAACTCGAAGCGAGACATGAGATTGAACTGGAAAAATATATCAAGAAAGTACAGATCGAAAGCCGTATGATGGGTGAACTGGCGACCAGTCACGTGATACCGGTTGCCATCCGTTATCAAAACATACTCGCTAATAATATCAAAGGGTTGAAAGAAATCGGGATGAAAGAAGAAGCCTATAGTAACCAGAAACAGATCCTCGAACAGATATCGCTGCACATCAATAAGACCAGCGATCTCGTGGAAAAAATGATCGAAGCCAGAAAGATCTGCAATGCCATGGACAATACCAGGACAAAAGCCATTGCCTATCAAAGCCAGGTAAAGGATACGTACTTCGACGAGATCCGTTATCATGTCGACAAACTGGAATTGCTGGTTGATGACCGGGAGTGGTATTTACCGAAGTACAGAGAGATGTTGTTTTTAAGATAAGACCACTTGAATCTTGTATATTGAGTGTTGAATATTGAGTTTTTTTAAGTTTAAAGAAAAGACTCAATATTCAACCTGCCTACCGGCAGGCAGGCAATCAAGACTCAAATCTCAAGTTAGCAACCGGGCACATTAATTTTCCTGAAGCGCATTCACAAGACCCAGGATATCCACAAAACTGCCGGCTGAATGACAGGCCGGTGAACAGGTGATCTTCTCCTGCCATTTTTTGATCAGGTCTTTACATTCTTTATTTTCATCTTCACCGGATACGCAGCAAACCATATCGGTCAATTTTTTGGACATGCGGATGATATTTCCTTCCGGCGTTATTAAAGTAATATAACGGCCGGAGATATTTCCCGGGTCTATTTCATTGCCTGGTAAGATACCGGACACATTATTTTCTTCTGCATTGGAGGCAAAATAATATCCTGCTGCAATTTTTTTTATACGGCTTTTTGCCGTCATATCCAGCCGGGCAAAAGTTTTTTTGCTGGCTTCCAGGGCCGCATCATTGCGGGCTTCATCAGAAATCGTATTATTATTCCCTGTATTTAATGCAACATCTGTTATTTTATTATTCTGGTCAGTAAGGGGTGGCTGGTTGTTGTTTGCGGGCGGAATGGTTTCCTGCCTGGCCAGTTCTTGTTTTCCCCCGGAGTTATTGATTAATTGAATTCCGCCGATTGCCAATAAACCAACAATAACCGCTGCGGCAGCATATTTAAGGAACGGAGGAATTTTCCGGCGTTCCGGAATTTTAATTTCCGGTTCAGCATCCAGTGAATGCGAAATCTTATTCCAAACAGATACGGGGGGGATTACTTCAGCATCATAAAGTTTTGAAGGAAAATTCCGCGATAATTCTGATTCATCCAATGCCTCTTCGATTTTTTTCCAGGCAGAGGCAGGCGGGGTCACCTCGTAATTCAGTAATTTATTTTGAAACGTGCTGCTCATGAATTTATCCGGGCGCCTCTTTGCTGATCAATGAATTGTTTAACCATGTCCTGTAATATCACTTTGGCTCTTGAAAGCTGCGATTTGCTGGTTCCTTCGCTGATGCCCATCATATCCGCGATCTCTTTATGGGTGTAGCCTTCCACCACGTACAAATTAAATACTGTCCTGTAACCGGGAGAAAGATCCTGAACCAGTGACATGATATCTTTTGCAGCCAGGTCATCCAGTACAGAAAAATATTTGCCCTCGATCGTATTCTCTTCTTTTTCGGTTACCGGCATCAGGTAGCGTTTGCGGCGGAAATGTTCAATGGCGGTGTTGACAAAGATCCTGCGCACCCAGCCTTCAAATGAACCTTCGCTCCGGAAACTGTCCAGCTTTTTAAAGATCTTGATAAAACCTTCCTGTAAAATATCTTCCGCTTCTTCGGCATTCCCGGCATAACGCAGGCATACAGCATACATTCTTGAAGAATAACGGCGGTACAATTCTTCCTGCATACGCCGGTTGCCTTCGAGGCATCCTGTAATTAGGTCGATTTCAGAAATAGTATGGTTGCGTTCGGGTGTCAAAATGGTTGGCTTGTTGATAAGTTATTCAAAAATGCTACCAGTTTTTCAGTGGCCCTTGCCCGGTGACTGTACCGGGTCTTTTCGTCCTGGCTCATTTCTCCAAAGGTTTTGACGGAACCGGCCGGAATAAACACCGGGTCGTATCCAAAACCCTGTTTCCCCCTTTTTTCTTCAATTATTTTGCCTTCGCAAATGCCTTCAAACAGGGTTTCCCTGCCGTCTATTAACAAGGAAATAACAGCCCTGAACCTGGCGCTTCGGTCGGGTTTGCCCGCCAAATTAATCAAAAGCTTTTCAATGTTTGCCTCAAAATAACGCCCTTCACCGGCATAACGGGCGCTTTTTACCCCCGGCTCCCCATCCAACGCCAATACTTCCAGGCCCGTGTCTTCGCTGAAACAATTCATGCCGGTCAGTTCAAAAATTGTCCTGGATTTGGAAGATGCGTTTTCTTCCAGGGTATTGAAGGGTTCGGGTATGTCAATATCTATCCCGGATTCTTTCAACGTAAGTATCTCATACTGTTTCCCGATGATGGAACGTATCTCATCCACTTTATGCTGGTTATTCGTGGCAAAAATCAATTTCATAAACGGAACTAAGATTATTTTTGAATTGTCATCCCGAAGTAAAAGGGATCAAAGATTAAAAAGCCTTTTCAAACAAACCCATAATTTACTTTTCAGCACTTTGTCGTTTTCCAGTTCTTTTAAGGAAGGTGAAAATAAAAAAGAATTTCCGCCAAAGGGTTGTATCTGGAAATGAGGGAAGCGCATGGGTAAACCGAAGGAAGCCGGTTCAACGGCAAAAAGCAACACGATCTTCGATGCAAAAAAAGCGGTCAACTCTTTATACGAAGCTTCCGGGTGATTATCCAGGTTAACGATCGCGACATCTCCAAGGCTTAATTTGCAGGCTCCGAGTACGCCGGCCAGGAAATCAAGATCATGATCGGGCAAATGAACCGCATCGGAATAATTAACCATTACGAGGATATTCTTCCGGTTTTCCCCAAGCCATTTCCATTCCAAAGAATTGGCCGGGATATTTTCTGTACTTCCTTTCCCGGCATAGCGAACCGGGGTTTCACCCGTGTCAACCAGGGAAGAATGATAGAGACCGGCTACAACCAGGGCCGGTAATTTTATATGATTTATATCCGGGTCAGCCATGACTATTATTACGAACGGGTGTTCATTTTTTTCGTTTCTTTGACCCGTCAAAAATAACCTTTTATGATTGCTGCCATGGACATTTCAATAACAAAAGCAGAAAGAAGCAAATTGCAGGATCTGAATCCTGATAACCTTCCTTTCGGCCGCTATTTTTCCGATCATATGCTGGAAGCCGATTTTGAAGATGGGGAATGGAAAAACCTGGAAATTAAACCATATCAGCCTTTGCTGCTTAGTCCTTCCCTGGCTGTTCTGCATTATGGCCAGGCGATCTTTGAAGGCATCAAGGCATACAAAGACCGGGAGGGTAATGCTTTTATCTTCCGTCCGCATGATAATTTTTTGCGATTCAATATTTCTGCCGAGAGAATGCAGATGCCGGTGGTACCGGAAGAATTGTTCATGGAAGGCATGCGCAAATTAGTAGAGCTGGATAAGAACTGGATACCCACCCGGGAAGATCATTCACTGTACATACGTCCCTTCATGTTTTCCACAGATGAGTTGATCGGTGTTCGTCCTTCCGATACCTATAAATTCATGATCATCCTGAGTCCGAGCGGACCTTACTATAATGCACCGATGCGCATTTATGTGGAAGAAAAATATGTTCGTGCGGTTCCGGGCGGTGTGGGTTATGCCAAGGCCGCCGGTAATTATGGTGCGGCCATGTATGCAACAGCAGAGGCAAAGAAAAAGGGTTATGACCAGGTATTATGGACCGATGCTTTTGAACATAAATATGTGCAGGAGATCGGGACGATGAATGTATTTTTTATCATCGGCAACAGCGCCATCACTCCGGGTCTTGCACAGGGAACTATCCTCGGTGGTGTGACCAGGCAAAGTACAATTACTCTCCTGAAAGAAATGGGTTTAACCATCGAAGAAAGACAATTAAGTATTGATGAAATCATTGATGCGTATAAAGCCGGGTTACTGCATGAGGTTTTCGGGACCGGCACCGCGGCCACTATTTCCATGATCAAAGAACTCCGGTACAAGGATTTTGTCATGCAATTTGATGTTGATAACTGGAAAACAGCGCCAGCTGTTAAGAAATGGCTGACTGACATCCGGGAGGGTCGAAAAGAGGATAAATTTAACTGGATGATGAAGATCTAACTGCTTAAATCCCAAAGAACAAATCACAAATCCCGGTATTTTCTGAACTTGCTGACTTTTTTTGGATTTTGGAATTTGTATTTTGGTATTTCCCCTTTGGGGCATTACCTTTGCCCTCCCAAAAACAGGGATAAATTAAAAGGTCAACATGCCTACTATTCAACAACTAGTTCGTAAAGGAAGACAGATCATCAGGGCCAAGAGTAAATCAAGAGCGTTGGACGAGTGCCCTCAACGCCGTGGCGTATGCACCAGGGTGTACACCACAACGCCCAAAAAACCCAACTCGGCCCTGCGCAAAGTGGCCAAAGTTCGGTTGACCAACAAAGTAGAGGTGATCGCCTATATCCCGGGTGAAGGGCATAACCTGCAGGAACACTCGATCGTTCTCATCCGCGGCGGAAGGGTTAAAGATCTTCCGGGTGTGCGTTACCATATCGTTCGCGGTTCGTTGGATACGGCCGGTGTGAAGGACAGGAAGAAGAGCCGTTCGAAATATGGAACGAAGAGAGAGAAGGTGAAGAAATGATCCTTCGTGACCTCCAGTCGCAAGCTTATCGCTTGTGCTCTGGATGACAAAAAGATTGCATTGAATAGCATATAAGTAAGTAGTAACAACGAAAAATAATTTTAAGACATGCGGAAAGCACAAGCAAAAAAACTCCCTTTGGCGCCGGACCCAAAGTTTAACGACAAACTGGTTACCCGGTTTGTAAACAACCTGATGTGGGAAGGAAAGAAGAGCGGGGCCTATAATATTTTTTACGATGCCCTGGATAAAGTGGCCAAACAAACCAATGAAGATGGTTACGAGGTTTGGAAAAAAGCCCTCGTGAATTTGACGCCTGCTGTTGAGGTGCGCAGCCGCCGGATCGGCGGAGCAACTTTCCAGATTCCTGCCGAGGTTCGTGCCGATCGTAAAATTTCTTTGAGCATCAAATGGCTGATCCGTTACAGCCGCGACCGGAATGGTCGCAGCATGGCCGATAAATTAGCTGGAGAAATCGTAGCTGCTGCCAAAGGTGAAGGAGCTGCTTTTAAAAAGAAAGAAGACACTCACAGGATGGCGGAAGCGAATAAGGCTTTTGCTCATTTCAGAGTGTAAAAAAAAGACTCAGGAACCAAGAAGCAATTTTCAAGGCACAGTTTGCGTGACATATTTCAGAACCATCCCAGGAAATTTTGGGGTGGTTTTTTGTTTTAATGATTATACGCAACCGGCGAATAGAATTATTTGCAATCTACTGGTTCAAACAGGTAATCGGTTTCCCCCCATTTATTGGTTTCATAATTTTTTGCATTGAACATGATATGAAGGGTTTCTTTTGTTCCGTTTTTTTTCAGCGACCAGGGTTTATTGATCCATTCTGAGGCATCGCCGATTACGGGGGGATCTCCCTGTTTAAATGAAACTGAGAATCCGTCACCCTCCCTGGTTCCTTCAAATGCTGCCGAACTTTTTTTCCCTGTTTCCAATTCTTCGCTGCTTACAATGCCCATTGCTTCATGATCATTATAGGCGAGAGTTACCGTAGTTTTATACTTCAATCCGTCGTTGACAAAGCATTTTGTTTTTCCCCCTTTTATTTCCATGGCGGGCAGGAGCGAATCTTTTGGCGGCGGAGGTGGTGGTGGTTCAATAATCTTTTCTTCCTGTTTTATGTCCTGAAGCGTTACTTCCTGG
>CAZQGZ010000077.1:0-5446 GCA_964592935.1 uncultured Chitinophaga sp.
AACCATTCTTGCGCTCCCGGATGGAAGATTGATCGTAAATACCACCGAAGCTATTTTTGAAAAAAATAAGGACGGCCCCTGGAAAACCTTGTTTCAAAGAACACCGGGTAAAATGCCTTCCATATTTTATTCAATAGAACATGATGGGAAAGTATACTTTACAACAGAAGACGGAGTGTATGAAATTACCGGGCCTCAAAATTTAAAGTTACTGTTCACTGGAAATCCCGACAGCAGCCAGGTCATTCGTTGCTATATTGACCGCCGGAAAAATCTTTGGGTGATCACTTCCGCCAGCAGCCTGTACCGGGTCAGTCCAAAAGGTGAAATAAAAAGGTTTGGCAAAGAATACGGGATCGACAATTATCCCATGTCGGAGATCACCGAAGATCAATGGGGAAATATCTGGGTATCTTCTTACCAGGGATTGATAAGACTTATGCCTTCTTTTATCGCTTCTGTTTTTCCGCTTGACCGGCCGCAAAGGATATTCCGGAAAGTTATCCGATGCAACGGATATATGTACCTCTTCGGGGGAGACAAATGCATTTACCGGATGAAAGACGGTAAAGAATATCCCTTTCCCGCCGGGCTGGAAGAAAAAATAAGAACCCTGTTCAACTTCAAACAAATCGTGAGTATCGCCAGCGGCCCCGGTGAAAAATTCTGGTTCAGCACCAATTACGGAGAATTTTTTGAACTCAGCCGCGATGATCTCCGGGAGATCAAACTCCCGTTCGAAATCTGGAAGGTGATGTATGCTAACAATGAATTGCTTCTGTCCGGTAAAAACTATTTATATACCTGGAAAAATAACAGCCTGGTTAAAAAAGATTCACTGCTGGAAGGAAAACCTTTTACCTGGCTTAATTTCTTATTTGCAGATGAAGATGGCAAAGGCTGGATGAGCTATAAAGAAAATTTGTATTGCTATGACGGGAAATCCTTTGTAAATATTACAGCGCAGTTACATATTCCTCTGCTCTATTTTGAACAGGGTATTATGCATGGCGATGAGTTATGGATTATCACCGATAAGAATGGTTTGGCCAGGATAAAGAAATTTAAAAACGGAACATATCAATTACTCCCTTCCCTTAATTCGGAGAACGGCCTGGCAAGCGGTAATATTTTATCCTTCAGTTTTGACCGTTCCGGCAACCTCTGGTATACCAATACAAAAGGACTCTGGTGCGCTCAACTCGTTTACAGGAATGATTCCGTTTATGCGGTCTCCGGAAGAAAATTCACCGAAAAAGAAGGGCTTTATAATACCATTTGGGATACCGGCCCCCTGGAAACCGATTATAATGATGATGTGTATGTTGCAGTCATCAACGGTGTTTTCAGGATCCGTCCGTCTTCTGTTCCAAGAGATACGTTGCCTCCCGTTATCCAGATCGAAAAAGCCGAACTCTCGGGTTCTAACAGTGACTGGACACAATACACTTCGGAATTCAGCGACTATCATGACCTGGCCATCGACCCCACGCTTCCATACAGCCAGAACTCTATCCGTTTTTATTTTAACGGGATTACCATGAATTATGCCGATGATGTAAAATTCATTTACCGGCTGGAAGGATATGATAAAATATGGAGCATTCCCTCCACCACGCATACGGCTACGTACACCAATTTACCGGCCGGCCATTATCATTTCAAAGTAATGGCCATGAATGCCGACGGAGTCTGGAGCAAAGCGCCGGCCAATTTTGATTTTATCATCCGCCCCCCTTTCTGGCAAACCTGGTGGTTCCGGATCTTTGTTGCCGGTTTCCTGGTTGTTGTTTTTTATTTTTTCATTCGTCGCCGCGAAAGTATCAAACAGGAAAAAAACAAGATCGCCCTGCAGATTGCGGAACTGCGGTTGCAGACCCTGCAAAGCCAGATGAACCCGCATTTCATTTTTAATTCACTCAACTCCGTTGAAAAATATATCCTTGAAAACAATCCTACCGCAGGCGCCCGCTACCTGAGCAAATTTTCAAAACTGATCCGCCGCATCCTTGACAATTCATCCCATAACCTGCTGCCCCTGCACCAGATCATTGAAACACTGGAAATGTACATGGACCTGGAATCATTGCGCTTCAACCGGGAATTCAGTTATCAATTGATAAAAACAGATGAAGAAGATGAGATCATGAACCTGAAATTGCCCCCCATGTTGCTCCAGCCCTTTGTGGAAAATGCCATCTGGCACGGGCTGATGCCGAAAGAAGGCGATAAGAAACTGCTGGTGCTCATTGAAAGAAAAGGAAATGAACTGTATTGTATGGTGGAAGATAACGGCGTGGGCAGAGCTGCAAACCCGCCACTAAAAGAAGGACATATTTCCCGCGGTGAAAAAATGATCGGCGGCATGATGGAGAGCCTGCAACGGCTGCTGAATGTAAAAGCAACGATCCATACAACAGACCTGGTGAATGATGAAGGCCGTCCGTCCGGAACAAGAGTTGAAATTTTTATCCCGATTATTTCCCCGTTAAATAATAAAACCTGATGAACAAGATCCGTTGCATCATTACAGATGATGAAACCAACAGCCGCCATGCGCTGAGAAGCCTGCTGGCCTTATCGGCGCCCGACTTGATCATTGAAGGCGAGGCAAAGAATGCCAGTGAAGCACGCCTGTTGATCGAAGAAAAAAAACCGGACCTGGTTTTTCTCGATGTACAGATGCCCGGTGAAGACGGATTTGAACTGCTTCGCTCCATTCCCGACCCGGCATTCAAAGTGATATTTATTACAGCCTACCAGCAATATGCAGCCAAAGCATTCCGCTACAGCGCAGTGGACTACCTGCTGAAACCCGTTGATCCCGATGAACTCAGCGCCGCTATCCGTAAAGTCATGGAGTATCATCAACCGATTCAGTCCGCACAGGTGGAACTGTTGCAAAATCATTTCCGTGAATTCAGCAAGATGGAAAAAGAAGCCACGGGCCGCCGGCTGGCCGGAGATATGAAACTGGCTTTGGCCATACAGGACGGTGTTTATTATGTGCAACTGAAAGACATCATCTGGTGCGAAGGCATCGGGGCCTATACCAAGTTCCACATGACCAACCAGCCCCCGATCATGATCAGTAAAGTGCTGAAAGAATATGAAGAAGTGCTGGAAGAATTTTATTTTTTCCGAACGCATAAATCCAGTCTCATCAACCTCGAACATGTAAAAAAATTTGTACGCGGCGAAGGCGGACAGGTCTGGATGTCGAATGGCGCGGAAATAGAAGTTTCCCGGAGAAGAAAAGATGAACTGGTGGAACTGCTTTCCAAAATATTTTTGTCGGGTACTAAATAACACGGTAATATAGTAATATGATGCGTGAGACATACCCCATGGCAGATTGTCTCATTATTTCCTGCAGCGAACGTTTAGAAGCAGCGGCGCAATGCAGCGTTCTTTGCTCCGCTCCGGACTCCGCGTGAAATATTGAAAACTATTCCCTGTCTTCATCAGCCTGCCCGTAATTACAACTGTTTTATTCTTTAATTTGCTGTCTTATTTATTTAGCCATGCGAATAATACTCCGGTTATTTTTTTTCTGTATGATTACCTCCCCGGTCATGCTCCGGGCCCAGGCCGATGATGATATTTTTGAAGCTAACCGCCTGAAAAAGGTTTTTCCCGATGACCGGGTGGCTGCCATATCCGTGGAAGAAGTGTATACATTTGATAAAGGACGCAGTGATGACAAGCTCCCTGTAGTGACCGCCACCAAAAATACCGGCATCACATTCCTGGCCCTGCGGGAAAGAGCCGGTATCCAGTACTATGATTTTTATAATTCTTTCTGCAAGATCACTTCCTTCAAACAGCTGGAAAAAGTGAAGGGCATGTTCGGGATGAAAAAAAATTACAACGTGGGTTATGCCATCGACCGGTCGGCCAGTTCCAGCGATTATTTTTCGGACGACAGCCGGGTAAAATATTTCAACATCGGCTTCACCGGTTATGGCGATGTAACCAGGGTGGAAACGGAAAAAAAATTCTCCGACAGTAAATATCTAACCAGCATCTATTTTCATTCCTGGTATCCTGCCAAAGAAAAATGGGTCCGGATCGTGGTGCCCGATTGGTTACAACTGGATATCCGCGAATTCAATTTCGGGAATTACAAGGTCATCAAACAGAAAAGCCAGGAGAAAAATGCAACCGTTTATACATTTAAAATACTGAACCTGCAGGCCATGAAACAGGAAGAAAGATCTGTCGGGGCTGCATTCACCTGGCCGCATCTTGTGCTGGTGGTTAAATCCTTTTCATATGATGGTAAAACGGAAAAAGGGTTTGGTGATGTAGGCGACCTGTACAATTGGTACCAGTATCTCTATAAAAAATGCGTGAATAAGCCGGATGAACTGAAAGCCAGGGTAACCGAGTTGATCAGCGGGAAAAAGACGGATATCGAAAAAGTAAAATCCATTTTTTACTGGGTGCAGGATAATATCCGCTATATCGCATTCGAAGACGGGCTGGCCGGTTTTATTCCAGCCTCCGCGCAGGAAGTGTATAAGGCCAAATACGGGGACTGTAAAGGTATGGCCAACCTGATGACGGAGATGCTCAAACTTGCGGGAATGGAAGCCTATCTCACCTGGATCGGAACGCGGCACCTGCCTTATGATTATTCATTGCCATCCCTGTGCGTGGACAATCATTGCATCAGCACCGTGATCATTGGCGGCAAGGAATATTATCTCGATGGCACGGAGAAATACATTCCTTTCGGGGATTATGCCTGGCGCATACAGGGAAAAGAAGTGCTGATCGGAAAAGGAGATAAATATGATGTAAAAAAAATTCCGCTGCTGGATAAGGATAAAAGCAAGATCCTGACACAAACCAGTTTCCAGTTAAAAGACAATGTGCTGGCCGGGCATGTAAAAGTCACCCTCAGCGGCGAACAGCGGACCAGTTTTCATCAATATTATCATGACCTGCCCAATGACGACAAGAAAAAATTAATACAGCGTTTTCTTGAATTCGGTAATAAGAACCTGGTTGCCTCCAATGTCATTACATCTGATCTCAGCAACCGTGAGATCCCGGTAACGATCGAAGGCGATATTGACCTGAGCAATTATATTATCACCGAAGACAAGGAAGTGTATGCGGGAATAGATTTCTTCCCGAAGGACCTGGGCGGTATCATTCCGGATAAAGACCGGCAGCAGGATTATGCCCTGCACTGCGCCTATGTGATGCAGGATGAAACGGAACTGGTATTACCGGCAGGATATAAAGTGGTATCACTTCCTGCACCGATCAGTGAAAAAGCGGATGATTATGAAGTGAACGGTTCGTATACATCCAAAGACAATAAAGTGATCTTTAAAAAGACATTGGCATTTAATACAGGGCGAATCCGAAAAGCTGATTTTGAAAACTGGAGATCGTTTACGAATAAGCTGAAGGATTTTAACAGCAACCTGAT
>CAZQGZ010000077.1:5546-15585 GCA_964592935.1 uncultured Chitinophaga sp.
GCCCAGGACGATGATACGTTCTCTCCCTCCAAACTGGCAGACATTGCTAAAAACATGAAAGCAATCTGGGATGATGCCGATGCGGACTTTGCCGTAACGGCCATACCGGATAAATGGAAAGAGGAAAGCGGCGTGATCATTGCCCAGAAAACAAGGTTCTCCTTTGATAAAGACGCCAACAAACTGGCCGTGTACGAGATCACCCGCCGCCGCATCAAACTGAATGACCGGGATGCGGTGAATTCTTATTCCTCCGTTTTCTTCCGTATCGGTTCCTCCAATGACGGAGCGGGTATTAAGATCATTAAGGCAAACGGTACGGTGCAGGACGTATCGCTCCGCAATGCCATTTACGTGGAAGATAACAGCGATATTCCTTCTGCTTTTCAACCCTATATCGGTAAGGTGAGAACGAATATCGATAAAAGCAAAAGTCGTGTTACTTATTACAAGGTAGCCATTCCCGATCTGGATCCCGGGGATATCATTGATTACGGAACCATCTTTTATGATGACAACACGGTGAAGAAGATGAGTTATATTGAATTTGATCCCATTTATTTTGTCTGCACCCGTGAATATCCCGTACTCGCACAAAAATTTGAGATCGACACCGATGATAAATCATTTGTCAATTCCAAATCCACCATGGGCGCTCCGCCATTCAAAGAAACGGGTAACAGCAATGCCGATTATAGCTGGGAGGACCGCAACCGCGAAAAAATTAAAGATACCAGGTGGGTGAACAGCCTCGTGGAATTACCCATGGTCAAGTTCCAGATCGTTTTTTCAAGAGTGGAGAACCGGTCGGACTTATTTATTGGTGATAAAGGGGAACTGAAACAAAACATCAGTCCCGAAGAACTGGCCAAAAAAATGAACATCCTGTATAATAAACTGGATGGTTCCTATTATTTCAATATCGCCAAAGCCTATCTCAGGCAGATCGGTTATGCAGACCTGCGGGAAGAAGATTTTATCCAGAAAACATATTATATCCTCCGGCACATGTCGCATTTCCGGGCCGATGGGATCTCCAGCGAATTATTTGCTTCCTGTTTTACCCAATGCCTCGAACTCCGTAAAATTCCTTATGACCTGGTCGTGACCACACCTTCCACATTAACCAAACCGGAGAATATTATTTTCAGGACCGAGCCGGAATGGATAGTAAGGGTAAAAGGAAAATATGTTTTTAATGCCACCATGTTTTCCAACCCCTATGATTTTAAGGAAGAATTCCTGAACACGCCGGCCTATATCATTTCACTCGGGAAAAACCCGGCCGCCACTCCCATTACGCTGCCTGCCAGCAGTCCCGATGAGAATATAACCACGAATACCATCACTGCTTCCATGGATACCAGCGGAAGAAAATTATTTATAGTGGACCAGGTAGCCATTACCGGTCTCAGCAAACAATATTATAATGTACAGGCCCTCATTTACACCAATGCCCTGGATGATGATTACCGCAGTTATGGCGGTGAAGATGATGTACGGAACGGGATGAAAGGGGACATGCTGGATAATTATGAAACCAAACTCCGGGAAAGAAAAAAAGAGGACAAGGTGAACAAGCTGGAATACATGAAAAAAGCGCTGGCCGATGATTACGACAACATCACGTCCTATTCAGAATTTATTTTGAATACGGACGGGCGCACCTGGCGCAAGCAGGAACTGAATTATACCAATAAATTTGAATTGGGTGACATGATAAAAAAAGCAGGCGACAATTTACTGGTAGCCATTCCCGCCCTGATCGGCGAACAGCTTTTTGTCACGCAGGATCAGCGAAAAAGGGAAGTGGATGCCTTCATGGGATTTCCACGCAGCCTTCGAAACGTCATCAATTTCACCATCCCGGCCGGGTACAAAGTGGTGGGTGTTCAAAACCTTAACATGAATATCGATAATGAAGTGGGCACATTTGCCGTACAGGCATCGGTGGAGAGCAACACATTGAACATCCTCGTTAAAAAATTATACAAGCAGATGACCGTGAAGAAAGAGAACTGGGGCAAATTGCTCCAGATGCTGGATGCCGCCTTTAATTTTTCGCAGAAGAAGATTTTGCTGAAAAAGATATAAGAATGTTTATGTCTGAATTTGGAATCAGGATCCAAATTCAGACAAGAAGATAGCAGCAGCTGCGATTGCTTTTCAACTTTAATAATAAGCAAAACAGAATTAGCATTTAAGTCACCCGAAAATCCTGCAGTATTAAATCAGGCCCTGTTATTTAAAAAAATATTAGAACTCATCTCAAAAGTCGTAATTTGAAGGAACACAAAGAACACAAAGCCTTGGCTATAAACAATAACTTTCTTTGTGGTCTTTGTGCTCCATTTCACTCTTGAGATAGCTTATATTTACTATTTATACAACAGGAAGTAGCTATGCAACCCGGCAAATACAACAGGAAAAAATTTTTAACCGCTATGGGGTCCGCGGCCACGGGAGGTGTTTTTTTAAACACCCTGTTTCCTTTCTCCGCAGTTCATGCACAAACCAACCCATTTTTACCCGGACAAACGGAAAGCGATTATCTTTTTTCCGAAGGGCTTACTTACCTGAATACCGGAACGCTGGGTCCCTGCAGGAGAGAAACCATTGAAGCTGTTCTTAAAATGTGGCAGGAACTGGAATCCCTGCCGGTGAAATTTTACGGAAAATTCGGCGCAGAAGAATTAGCTGAAAAAACAAGAGCCATTGCTTCGAAATTTCTCGGCTGTGATGCCGGCGAAATACTGGTAACAAACAGCACTACCAGCGGAATGAATGCTATTGCCCAGGGGTTAAGGTTAAAAGCGGGGGACCGGATCCTTACGACCAACCAGGAACATGGGGGCGGATTGCTGTGCTGGAATTATTTTGCAAAGTATTATGGTGTTAAAGTGGATAAGATAACTATTCCGCCGGGAGAAAATAATGCTGAATTGATTTTGCAAAGAATAAAAAATAATCTCCGGAAAAAAACAAAACTCATCAGCGTAAGCCATATTCTTTCATCCACCGGGCTCCGGATGCCCATTGCGGAAATTTCAGCATTGGCCCGGGCAAATGGCAGTTTATGTATCGTGGATGGTGCACAGGCAGCCGGAGCTATCCGGGTTAATGTGAAAGAAGCAGGATGCCATGCTTATGCAACAAGCGGGCATAAATGGTTAATGGGCCCGAAAGGAACCGGGCTTCTTTATCTTTCAAAAGAGGTACAGGATATCATTCGCCCCATGCAGTTTGAAGAGTCTTATAATACGTACAACGATTCAAACGGCGTGGTGAACTTAGCCTGCATTTTAGGATTGGGAAAGGCGATCGAATACCTTGAATCCATGGGTATACATAAAATCGAAGAACATAATTTATCACTGAAAAATCGTTTATACGGAAAGCTGAAAGATGTAAACAATGCAACTATACTGAGTCCGCCGGAAGGTCCTCTTTCCTCACCCATGCTTACCTTGCTGCTGAAAGACCCGTTTGAGAGAACGTCATTTGTAAAAATGCTCCTGGACAAACATAAGATAAGCATACGCCCCACCCATAAAGAATTCGGGTTTAACGGCATCCGGTTTTCAGCCCATATTTTCAATACGGAAAGCCAAATCGATTTTGCAAGTGAAGTGATGCATAAGGAGCTGGCGTAATGTACTTAGGACTTCTTTCCTGCACGGTACCTCCTCTACTCTTATTATCTCCCTTCCAATCCATTGAACGATATGTTTCATTTGAAACGATTAGGAACACTTGATGAAGAAAAAAGACTCAATAAGTCAACATACAAGAATCAAATTTCAAATTTATTCGCTGCGGTCATTTGAGTCTTGAATATTGCGTGTTGACATATTGAGTCTTTCCCATTTTCATTTTTGAAAATAAAGCATACATTCACCGGGAAAAACTTTTATATTGCAATGACTAATAAAAAACAAAAAAATGAAAAAGCTGATCCTCCTGGTTATGATCACCTGCCTTGCTGCCGCCCTGCCCGCTCAGACAAAGACCTATAGAGGAGAATGGTTTGATATCAAATACCCTTCTTCCTTTACCGTAAAGCCTTCCATGAAATCATACGAGGATAACAAACAATATTTAAGCGCATTTTTTATTTCGCCCGACCGCGAGGTTGAATTCTATATTTACTCCCCGCAGTGGAGCGGGGATCCCACCGATATCGGCCTGACGGGCAAAGAAAAACTTTCGGGCAGCACCACTAAAACCACCGGCAGTGTTATCATCACAAACTGGACCATTGCTGCAAAAGACGGAAGCTACCTCAGGAGTTACGAGGAAAAAAAAGATACATTAATTAATACGACCCGGGTTTTCGGGATAAAATATAAGAACCAGGCAGCCTATAACAAATACAAAAGCAAATACCTCGCTTTTAAATCTTCCCTGGTTCAATATGGCGATTAATTGAAAGCTGCCGCTGTAAAGGGCCTGGTTGACGGGATAAACATGGCCTGTAAATTCATTATTGAACAGAGCTGGCCAACCGTTTCCTGATTTTAATCAATCTTTAACCGGTAAAATTCATCCATCTTCCGGTTTCGGATTATTTTCAACCCGGATTAAAACCACCACACCATTTTATGGATACTCCTTCCGCGCATGATGAAGGTGAGCCGGCCGCTTCAGCAAACAAATTCCATAGCGCCTTTATTTTTTTTTCTCTTCTCCTATTATGCTTTACCTCCTGCAAAGAGGCAAAGAAAGAAATAAAGAAAGAACCGCCTGTGACAGACAGCATGGAGATCAAACGAAAACAACTGCAACCAAAAGATACGGTTGCCAAAGTGGTGACACCTAAAAAGAAGATCTACCTCACGTTTGATGATGGCCCCAACGAAGGCACCATGCATGTGCTGGATGCAGTGGAGGAAGACAGCGTGCCGGTGAGTTTTTTCATTGTGGGCAAACATGTATTCGACAGTCCCGCGCAGGCGCTTATCTGGCAACAATTAAAAGCCGACAGTACCATTGAACTCTGCAACCATAGCTACACCCATGCTTTGAATCATTATACAAAATATTACAAAAATCCGGCCGGCGTGGTAAAAGATATCGAACGCAATAAAGAAAAACTGGGATTCCATACCAACATAACAAGAATGCCCGGCCGCAATGCCTGGCGAATTGGTTCCATCAGGCTAACGGATATCAAAGAAAGCATAGCGGCCATTGATTCTGTGCATAAGGCCGGCTTCGATATCATGGGATGGGATGTGGAATGGATGTTCGATCACAAAACACTGGCGCTGGTAACCGACACCGCTCAATTGCTTCGGCAAATAGAAAACAAACTGGCCTCCGGAAAAACCCGGACACCCGGCCATCTTGTATTGCTGGCACATGACCAGTCGTTCAATTCAGAAAGCGCTGTAGAGAAATTACATTATGTATTCCGTCAGCTGAAAAATAACCCGGAGTATGAGTTGGTGCTGGCGGAAACGTATCCGGGAGTGAGCAGTCGTTAGTCAATAGTCAATGAAGAGCTTTTTGCCCGGCATGCATTGACTATTCCCTATTCACCATTGACCATTCTGCGTGGCACACATTCCTGATTTTAGCGTGTTGATCCTGATCTTGTAAATTTTTGTCTTGTTTGTTGAGTGTTGAATATTGAGTCTTTTCTTCAACATTAAGAAGCCTCAATAAGTCAACAAACAATATTCAACACTCAAGTGTCGTGACCCCCGGCTAACGACTAATGACTCCCGACTTTCCAACTACCCTCTTCCATCAAATATATTCGTGATCCCTCCCAGCAAACCTCCGCCTTCTTCTTTGCGGTGATAGGTTCCGTATTCAACGATTCTTCCGGCCAGCCGGCTGATCGGTAATGACTGGATCCAAACCTTACCCGGTCCCGTTAGTTTCGCAAAGAACAATCCTTCTCCGCCGAATAAAGCATTCTTCACCCCTTTTACCATTTCAATATCGAATGATATGGTTGGCATATACGCCACGAGACATCCGGTATCCACTTTTAATATTTCACCCTGCCTCAGTTCTTTTTCAATGATAAATCCGCCGGCATGCATAAAAGCCATGCCATCGCCTTCCAGTTTTTCCATGATAAATCCTTCTCCGCCAAAAATGCCCACGCCCAGTTTCCGCTGGAAATGTATGCCCACGCTCACTCCTTTCGCAGCGCATAAGAATGCATCTTTCTGGGCAATGATGGTGCCTCCCAGTAGCTGCAGGTCCATCGGGATTATTTTCCCGGTATAAGGCGCGGCAAAACTCACTTTCTTTTTGCCCTGTCCATTATTGGTGAAGGCCGTCATAAATAAACTTTCGCCCGTAAGCACCCTTTTGCCGGCCGACATCAGTTTACCCAGGAATCCCGTTGGCTGTTGTGCCGAACCATCGCCAAAGATGGTTTGCATCCCGATGCCGTCTTCCATCATCATCATGGCCCCGCTTTCGGCGATAGCGGTTTCATTGGGATCCAGTTCTATTTCCACAAACTGAAGTTCTTCTCCATAGATCTTAAAATCTATTTCATGATTATGTCTTGTTGCTGTACTCATAGTTTCATATTTTATTCAAAGTTATATACACGTCAATTGTCCTGGCAAACTTCTTTTGCCCGGTCAGTCTTTTACCCGTTTATTTAACAGTTTGAAAACCTCCGGTTGAAGCCCTGAAAAAAATGATAGCACATTTTAACTGGTAATTAAAGCATTTTCAGCCGGCGCCAAATCTCCACCGCAGAGAACATGAGATTTGGAGTTCCCGCAGAGACTCTCCGCGAAAACTCAGCGGTCTCGGGTTCTCTGCGGTGAAAAATAATTTGGAATGCTCTCAAAAATGATAAATGGCACCCATTTTAATCCCCAAATTCCTTACTTTGCCTGTCCCGCCACATGCGGGCCAATCCTTCAACAAACAAAATGACTGTGGTATTAAATCAACTTTTATATGGAACCACCCAGAACATAGTTAACAATAGAAAGTATCACATAGAATTCTATGTGAATACCTATGTTTCTATGTCCTATGTGGTTCAAAAGAAGTTAAGTTGAGTTATCCGGAAAGTCAATAAAAACAAATTTTTATGAAACAACGCTTCTTCCTCTTCTTCGCCTTTATCATTACCGCAACCAATCTGATATACGGCCAGGCAAAGCTTATTGAAAAAATTACCAAAAAGGGAAACGAGATCGTTATCCCTTACGAAAAATATGTGTTACCCAACGGGCTTACCCTGGTCATTCATGAAGATCACAGCGATCCCGTGGTGCATGTGGATGTGACCTATCATGTGGGTTCTGCAAGAGAAGAGATCGGCAAATCCGGTTTTGCCCATTTCTTTGAACATATGATGTTCCAGGGCAGCGATCATGTGGCCGATGAACAGCATTTTAAAATTGTAACAGAAGCCGGCGGCACTTTGAACGGAAGCACCAACCGCGACCGCACGAATTATTTTGAAACCGTTCCCAATAACCAACTGGAAAAAATGCTCTGGCTCGAAGCCGACCGCATGGGATTTTTGCTGGATGCCGTAACACAGAAAAAATTTGAAGTGCAGCGTGCTACTGTAAAAAATGAAAGAGGACAGAATTATGATAACCGCCCCTATGGTTTGGTTTTCGAGACTGCATCCAAAGCGATCTATCCTTATGGTCATCCCTATTCATGGCTTACCATTGGTTACGTGGAAGACCTGAACCGCGTGGATGTAAATGACCTGAAGAACTTTTTCCTGCGCTGGTATGGTCCCAACAATGCAACGCTAACCGTAGGTGGCGATATTAAGCCGGCAGATGTAATAAAACTCGTCGAAAAATATTTTGGTCCCATTCCCCGCGGGCCTGAAGTAAAACCGGTTATTGTACCCGCACCGGATATTACCAGTGACCGTTATGTTTCTTATGTAGATAATTATGCAAAGATTCCCTTGCTCGTTGTTGTGTATCCCACGGTTCCTTTATATCATAAAGACATGGGCGCATTGGAATGTCTCGGGCAGGTGATCGGCCAGGGGAAAAATTCCGTGTTGTACCAGCAGCTCGTCAAAAAACAATTTGCCCTGCAGGCCAGCAGCAGCAGCCAGTTGTCCGAACTGGCCGGTGAATTCTTTTTTCAAATGTTACCCTTGCCCGGCAAATCATTATCACAAATGGATTCATTATACCGCAATGCGCTGGATTCATTTGAAAAACGGGGCGTCACCGATGAGGATATAGCCAAATTCAAAGGCGGCATCGAAGCGCAGCAGATCAACCGGCTTCAAAGTGTATCCGGTAAAGTATCGCAGCTGGCAGCTTTCCAGACCTTCGCCGGCAATCCCAATAAAATTGCCGACCTGCTGAAAATGTATGCTGCCGTTACCAAAGAAGATGTGATGCGGGTTTACAACGAATACATTAAAGGAAAACATGCGGTCTTTGTAAGCGTGGTTCCCAAGGGACAGGATAAATTCATTGCAGCAGCCGATAACTATACAATTGACAGCAGCAAATACATAGCCCCCGATTATGGTTATAACGGGTTAAAATATGCAAAAGCCACAGATAATTTTAACCGGGGAAAAATGCCGGGCAACGGACCCAACCCAACTATCAGGGTTCCGAAATTCTGGACGAAGAATTTACCCAATGGTGCAAAGATGATAGGAACAGAAAGCCATGAGATTCCCACGGTCACCATTTCTGTCACGATTCCCGGCGGTCATTTGTTACAGGCCAATGATACCGCAAAGATCGGGCTGGCCGGTTTCTTCAGCGACATGATGAATGAAGACACGAAAAATTTCAGCGCAGAACAAATGGCTGTTGAATTACAAAAGCTGGGAAGTTCCATCAACGTGAGCAGCGGGCTGAAAGGTATCACCTTTAATGTACAGGCCCTGAAGAAAAACCTTGATAAAACCATTGACCTGCTTGAAGAAAGAATGCTGCATCCTAAATTCACGGAAGATGCATTCAAAAGAAACCAGAAACAGATTATGGAGAGTTTCAAACAATCCAAATCACAACCGGCTACAGTAGCCAGTGAAGTGATTGCAAAGATCAACTACAGGCCCAACAGCATACTCGCCATGAGCGAAGAAGGTACGGAATACACGGTGAAGAATATGAAGCTCGCGGATATACAGAACTACTATGATCGTTATATGACATCAATGGATGCCAGGGTAGTAGTAGTGGGTGATGTAAAACAGGAAGAAGTGATGCCAAAGCTCACTGCGTTGCTGAATAAACTGCCCAATAAGAAAATTGAATTACCAACTATTGATGCCGCTGCAAAACCGGCCGATGAATCCAAGATCTTTTTAGTGGATATACCCAAGGCTGCGCAATCGGAATTCAGGATAGGTTACAGTACAGGATTAAAATATGATGCCACCGGTGAATTTTACAAAGCGGGCCTGATGAACTTTGCATTGGGTGGTGGTTTCAACGGGAGGGTGAACATGAACCTGCGTGAAGACAAGGGCTGGACCTATGGTGCACGTACCAGTTTCAACGGAGATGAATACAGCGGAACATTTGAATTCAGTTCAGGTATCAAGGCCGAAGCTACAGACAGCGCCTTAAGCGAAGTCGTGAAAGAATTAAAAAACTATTCAACCAGCGGCATCACCAATGAGGAATTGCTATTCATGAAAAGCGCCATCGGGCAGCGGGATGCGTTACGTTATGAAACAGGCATTCAGAAAGCCGGGTTCATCCGCAACATACTTGATTACAACCTTCCCGCTAATTACACCGGTCAGCAGGCTAAGATCTTACAGGCAATGACTAAAAAAGACATTGATGCGCTGGCAAAAAAATGGATCAGGCCCGACAAACTCAATATGCTGCTGGTGGGTGACAAGGCGAAAATATTACCCGGTTTGCAGAAGATGGGATATAAGATCATAGAGCTGGATGTGGATGGAAAGGTGATAGAGAAAAAAGCGTTTTAATATTTTTTCATATTGTCATAAAGAGGCTGTCTTCTAAGTTGAAATTACTTTTTGACAGCTTCTTTTATTTTTTATGAGAAGGATAAATTGCATTAAACATAATTTATG
>CAZQGZ010000078.1:0-15518 GCA_964592935.1 uncultured Chitinophaga sp.
CCTACGATTACACCAAAAAGAATATTGATGAAATTGATCATGAATTTTTCCACATCACTCCTTACTTTGGTCAATACAGAAAGTGTTTCTCCGCTGCGCTGGTCTTCAAACTGCTGGTAAGGCAGTTTCATGGCGTGCTGTAATCCGTCGGTGAATACTTTGGCACCGAATTTCTGGATCACCACATTGAGAAAATAATCCTGGAAGTTTTTCGAAATGCGGCTGATCATCGCAACCGAAATAGAGCAAATGACGATGAACCACACACCGGGTTTTTCCCAGGAAAAAGAATTGAAGAACCGGTCGGGATCAAAATTGTGAGCCCATGGTTTTTTGGGTCCGAGGTGTTCATTGGCCAGGTTGATCAGTTTGCCAAAGAGGATGGGGTCAACCAGTGAAAACCCGATATTGATAGCGGCTAAAGTCAGCACCAGGGCAACCAGCCATTTATGCGGTTTCAGATAATGAAGTAATATTTTCATACAATCCGTTGGTTATTGTTGTGAATGCAGGGCAAAAAACCGGGACAAACTTACAACCGGAAGCAATGGCATAGAGGCAATCTCAAAAATATTTTCAACACAGAGACACAGGGAAACAGAGTTACACAGAGTTTTAGATTCTGATTTTACTCTCTCTCTCTAACTCCAGACCTCTGTATCCCTGCCTGCCGGCAGGCAGGTCTGTGTTTACATTCTTCATTTTTAAGATGACTTCTGGTTTTTGTCAGCTTTATCACCGAATATACGAATCTCTTTGTTTCCCGTCGGGCAAACTGTCATGAAGAAAAACAGCGGGCCAGGTGATATATCCATTTACCATTTCGTTGGTAGCAGCATGGGCCAGCAGGTTATCGGCCACAAATTGTATAGGGGTTTGCATCCTGATTAATTTTTCAGCCCCGCTCCGGTGAATGGCATAAGCATAGGTATAATCATGAAAGCCCGCTTTTTTCAAATGAGCTGAAAAGGGTTTTGCATATATGTTCCGGATCATGGTATGGTTCCATTTCAACATACCGGCTTCATGAATGATATGATAAAATATTTTTTTGAACCAGGCGCCGGCAGGAGCCCTGCCGTTTTTTCCCCAGCCCCACATCAGCAGTTCACAATCATCCGGGATCTCTTTGAGTATATCGGGTATTTGCCGGATCATTTTTTCATCCGGCACGGCATCATCCTCAAAGATCAGTACCCGCTGGTAGTTATTGGCCAGCATGTCTTCGTAGATCATCTTATGGCTCCAGGAGCAGGCGATCTCCCCGTGCATCATGGTTTTCCCATACCGGTGATGATTCCGTGTAAGCTGTTCGTTGAAAATATTTTTTACCACCGTTTCTTCAATGGTGAATTTATTTTTATCAGCACCGTAAAAGAATGAATAGTTCAAACCCATAAATCGCCGGGCAAACAATTCCCTGCGTGCCGCCGCCTTTTCGATGCTCAGCACATAGATCTTGTCGTAATATTGGTTCAGGGACTGAAAGAAATCCTGCATGAGGTTATATTGGCGTAAAGATAAAGAACCGGCTTCTTCCGGAATATTATCCTCCGTTACCGGGTCCTGTTTTCAAAAAGACATACTCCCGACCAGGGAAAACTGCCTTTCGGTCCCATGGGTTCAGGAAGGGCGGCGTATTTCATCATTTCACCTGCTAATCTTTTTAAAGAAGCGGCCGTTTTTAATTTTGATCTTGATTCAACAGGTTTCCACCCGAACAGGAGAAAAAAATCTTCCCCGTCCATCGGGGCAAATTTCAGGGGAGCTTTCGCATCATCCAGCAACGAACCCATTTCCTGTTGTATCATCGGCAGTACCCCCGGCGACATGATATCGAGAACCCAGTGCCGGAAAGAAGGAACATGTGAAAGGTCATACGCCAAAGCGCCCGCTTCCACCTCATCGAGGTAGCCCATTAATCCTTCTGAAACAACCAGGATTTTTTTGCCCCTCTTCCCCAGTTGTTCAAAAATATCGAGTCTTGCATCCCGGCCCGACAGATCCAATGCGATCCGTTCCAGGTTGCAGTTTGGTTTTTCATTGGCCATCATGGATTCCATATAATTTATAATATCCGGTAGGTCAATATCTACCCAGGTTAATGTGGAAGGCAGCCGTAAACGATAGGGGCGGGCATCCAGGCCGGATGCCAGGTTGATGACCATATCAAAACCCCTATTCACATCCTGCATGATAAACTGATCGAATAACCAGGTGCGTGCAACAAATGACCAGGAATTTTTCCGGCCTGATTCCATTGCCCCGACGATCTGTTCACCCCGTTCACCCGCCAGCCTGCGTGCAAAGGGATCATGAAAAACTGCATCCGGTCTTTCTGTTTCGTCGGCCCGGTAGATAGCTACCCAAAGAGCCGTATCCGCAATATGTCGGATGGGTGGTTCCAGGAGAATGAAATTTGATATTTTTTGTAAAACGGAAAATTATTTCCGGCAAACAGATGGACTAAGTTATATCAAAACGTCAAAAGTAACGGTGAAAACAAATAAAATAATATTTCATGGATAGAGGGCTTGTTTATTATTAAATTGTGCTGTTGTTTATTTATTTTGAACAGGATCAATTTAAAAAATAAATAAAGAAAAATAACCGGCTTAAACCCGATCATTCATCAACAGTCAAAACGTGGGATTATGAATTCCGTTTCATTAAGACCCTGGAACACCGGAGATCTTGAATTACTGCAAAGCTATTTTAATAATATCAACATCTGGAATAACTTGCGGGATTATATTCCTCATCCTTATTCCCGCGAAGATGCTGAAAGATTCATTGCAGACCAGGCGGACCTGTTACCGGTACAGAATTTTGCGGTCATGCAAGGCACGGACCTGGCCGGGGGTATCGGCATACTTTTAAAAACGGATGTGTATAAAATGAATGTTGAGCTGGGCTATTGGATCGCCGAACCTTTTTGGGGAAGAAAGATCGCCACGGAAGCGGTCCGGCTGATGACGGAATATGTTTTTGCAAACTTTGCGATCAACAGGATTATAGCCGAAGTTTTTGAATATAACCGGCCCAGCATGCGGGTCCTTGAAAAGAACGGGTACTTCCTCGAAAATGTTTCGAGGAAAGGCATTTTGAAAAATGAGATCCTTTTTGATAATTTCATTTGGGTAAAACAGAAAATATATTAATAAGAACCCGTTTATTCTTTTTTAAAATTTTACCGGCATGATTAAAAAAAATATTGCAACAAATGAACTGGGATTCGTGTTTAATCCCGCTACGGGTGATTCATTCAGTACCAACCCGGTTGCAGCTTCCATTATCCGGATGATGAAGGAACAAAAATCGCTGGCCGATATTAAAAGGATCCTTGCCGATACCTACGATACCGATAAGGCGACAATTGAAAAGGACCTGGATGATTTTGTCAATACCCTGAAGGAAAATAATTTATTAGCAGTATAGAATCACTGAAAATGCCCGAACAATCCACAACTCTTGTTATTGCGGTCACCGGTTTAAATGCAATCGACAGTCCCGGTCCCGGCGTCGCCGTGATCCGCGCCATTCGCGACGGGATGGAACGACCGGTGCGGATCATTGGGCTCGCTTATGAAAACCTCGAGCCGGGAATTTATATGGAAGGTATCTGTGATAAAACCTACCAGGTCTCTTACCCGGCGGCCGGCGCAGAAACATTATACAATGTCATCCGGGGTATTCATGAAAAAGAAAAGATCGATGTCATCATTCCGAATTTCGATGCGGAGTTATATAATTTTATTACCATCGCCCCGCGCCTGCGATCATTGGGTATCCGGTCGTTCTTACCAACCTTTGAAATGTTTGATGCGAGGGATAAACTGAACTTGTTTTCATTCGGACAACAGCATGGTCTGTTTGTTCCCCGGGATAAAGTCATTTACACCATCCATGATCTTCCGCAGACCGGTGAAGAGTTTGGATATCCGATGGTGGTGAAAGGAAAATATTATGAGGCCGTCGTTGCTTATTCACTGGAGCAGGCACAAAAAGCCTTTTTAAAAATAAGCGCTAAATGGGGTTTACCGATCATTGTCCAGGAATTTATTCCCGGTACCGAAATCAATATTGCTGCATTGGGAGACGGGGAAGGTAATGCCATCAGTATTATCCCGATGAAAAAACTTTATATCACGGATAAAGGAAAAGCATGGGCCGGTATTACCCTGGAGGATGATCTGCTGATTGAACTCGCAAAAAAATTTATCAGGGCCACCAACTGGAGAGGCGGATTTGAACTGGAGATCATGCGGACGGCCGGCAATGATTTATATATTATGGAGATCAATCCCCGGTTTCCCGCCTGGATCTATTTGAGTGCAGGCGCCGGTCAAAATCAACCGGCTTCCCTGGTAAAAATGGCCATGGGCGAAAAAGTGAAACCGTTTACTGAATATGATGCCGGAAAATTATTTATCCGGTATGCCTGGGATATGATCGTTGATGTTTCCCGGTTCCAGCAATTCACCGCCTATGGACAGTTATAATGATGCCCGGCCAGTAATTTCAGCCCGGTTCACCATAACCATGTTTGATCAATGAAAATGTTTATTAACGTATGGAGAAATTAAAATACGAACGGCCCTTTATCAAAAAAATGAGCGTGGGGATGATGGATAAATCCGGGGCGCAGAGTGAGTTCACACCCGTAACGCATATTGACGGGGTTGCCGTCAAACAACTGATCCATGATTACGGTAGCCCTGTATTCGTGTTAAGCGAAGAAAAAATGCGGCAGAATTACCAGGCAGCAGTCCGGGCTTTTAATACAAGGTATCCGAAGGTTCAGTTCGCCTGGAGTTATAAAACGCATTATAATAATGCTGTTTGTAAAATTTTTCACCAGGAAGGATCCTGGGCTGAAGTCGTGAGCGGGTTTGAATATAAAAAGGCCTTGAAGAACGGAGTGCCCGGGAACCAGGTCATATTTAACGGGCCGGATAAGCACGCGGATGAACTCAAACTGGCGGTGGAGAATGATTCATTGATCCATATTGATCATTTTGAAGAAATGTATATGCTGATTGATACCTGTGCATCGATCGGTAAAAAAGCAAGGGTGGCTATCCGGGTGAACATGGATACCGGTATTTATCCCATTTGGGATCGCTTCGGTTTTAATTATGAGAACGGGCAGGCCTGGGCCGCCATTAATAAAATAGCTGCTTCGGGTCAATTGATCCTGACCGGGCTGCATGCGCATATCGGTACCTATATGCTCAGTACCGATGCCTATAGCATTGCTGCATCCAAACTTTGCCAACTGGCAAAGGATGCTAAAACAAAACTCAATCTTGTTGTCAAATACCTTGACCTCGGCGGCGGTTTTCCGAGTGCGAATACGCTGAAAGGTTCTTATGGATTCGTGCCAACACCATCTGTTGACGAATTCGCGGAAGCTATAACTGCCACCATCCTGAATGCAGGCTTTACAACAGCTGAATTGCCATTACTGATCCTCGAAAGCGGGCGGGTCCTGATTGATGATGCCGGGTATTTACTGGGCACCGTGCTGGCCAATAAAAAATTAAGTGATGGCAGAAAAGCCACGATCATGGATTTTGGTGTCAATATTCTTTTTACTTCATTCTGGTATGATCATAAGATCAGTCCCGCGCAGGAGGTTTCCCATTTTAATGAGGATACCGTGATGTACGGTCCGCTTTGTATGAATATTGATGTGGTCCGGGAACATATCAGTTTGCCTTTATTGAACCGTGGCGATCATGTCGTGGTGCATAAAGTGGGCGCTTACAATATGACACAATGGATGCAGTTCATTGCCTTGCGGCCCAATATTGTTTTGATCGACCGGCAGGGCAATACGCATATCATACGTAAAGCGGAAACACCGGACTACCTGGAACAACTCGACATCGTACCTGATCATTTGAAAACGAATAACTGACATTGAATAAAAAAGCCGGGAATATTATCTTCTCTTTTGCCGAAGAAGTTGTCAGCAGCTATTCCATCCTGTTTTTTTCAAACAGCAAACCCTTTGGCATCCTGCTCCTGGCGGTGACTTTTTTCAAACCATTTGCAGGTCTTTCAGGCCTCATCGCTGCAATGATCGCCATAGCTGTTGCCACTTTTTCCGGGTTAATTAAAGCAACCGGTCACAAAGGGTTGTTTAGTTTTAACGCGATACTGGTCGGAATAGGGATGGGAACATTTTATAATTCCGGTTTCGCTTTCTGGTTATTGCTTTTTCTTGCCGTTTTGCTTTCCGTAGTGATATCGGGAGCGCTGTGGAATATTTTGGGCAGCCGGGGATTGCCGTTTCTCGCCATACCATTTGTCCTTTGTTTCTGGCTCGTCATTCTTGTCTCGAGAGAATTTACCGCCATTGATCTCACAACAAGAAACATTTATTGGTTAAATGAAATGTATGCCATCGGTGACCGGGGGCTGGTGAACTTTATGATGTTCTTCGAGAACCTTCCGTTCCCCCCGCTGGTGATCACGTTTTTCAAATCACTGAGCTCATTGTTTTTCCAGGAAAATGTTTTGGCCGGTATCATCATTTTTGCCGGCTTATTACTGCATAGCCGGATCAGCACAACCTTAATCATAGCAGGTTTTATCGCATCTGTTTTATTCAATAACGTGGTGCATGCCTATGACAACGGCATCAATTATTACCTGATGGGGGCGAATTTTATCATGGTCACCGTGGCGGTCGGAAGTTTTTTTGTCATCCCCTCATTCTATTCTTATTTATGGGCACTGATCTGTGTGCCCGTCACATTTATGATTGTGATCGGGTTGACCCGGTTCACCAACCTGGTGCAATTGCCTGTTTATTCTCTTCCATTTTGTTTCGTGACCATCATCATGGTTTTCTTTTTTTCGATCACACCGCAGAAAGGGAAGATGGTTCTCACCCCGCTTCAGTTTTATTCGCCTGAAAAAAATTTGTACCATTACCTGAATTCGAAAGAAAGACTTCTTTATGAAAGATATCTTCACCTGCAATTACCCTTTCTCGGTAAATGGCTGGTTTCACAGGGTTATGACGGGCAAATAACACATAAGGGCGACTGGAGCAAGGCGCTGGATTTTGTGATCGTCGACTCACAGATGAAAACCTATTCTCAGTATGCCACCCGGCCCGAAAATTTTTATTGTTATAACAAACCGGTCCTTGCACCGGCCAATGGTTTTGTTCATGAGATCATCGATCATATCGAGGATAACGAGATCGGGCGGATCAACCGGGAGCAAAACTGGGGGAACACGATCATCATCCGGCATGCTGAAGGATTGTATACAAAGATGTGTCACCTGCGAAAAAATTCTTTTAAAGTAAAAGCCGGCGATTATGTGAAACAGGGTGATGTGGTGGCGGCCTGCGGCAATTCGGGGCGTTCACCCGAACCACATCTGCATTTCCAGGTACAGGTTACCCCGTTTGTCGGAAGTAAAACATTGTCCTATCCCTTTGCATCCTATTCAACCAATAAAGAGCATAAACCGGGTATGGCGTCTTTTTCTATTCCGGGCGAAACAGAATTGGTCAGCAATATAGTCATCAACGAAAACCTGGCTGCGGCCTTTGATTTTTTACCGGGATACCGGATGGAAGTATCGGCACCCGGCTTTGCCGGAAGCACCTGGGAAGTCTTTACCGATGCATGGAATGCCACGTATATCTATTGTTACCAGACAAAGGCCATTGCCTATTTCAGGCGGACGAATGCTTTTTTTTATTTTACTTCTTTTTTTGGCGACCGGAAAAGTCTTCTTTATTATTTCTACCTTGCTTGTTATAAGATCCGCCTGTCAACAGAAGACCCGGTTATTATCTATGACCAGTTCCCGCTGCAGTGGAGTCATAACAACCCCGGGAAATGGTTGCAGGACCTGGTCGCTCCTTTTTATATTTTCCGCCGGTTGCATTATGAATCGGAGAATAAAGTCGCAGCCGGCGGTTTCTTTGATACGGCCATTACAGTTTGCAGCCGGCAAACACTTCAGTACCTTGCGTTCCGGAAATTCACCATGGAATCGGTGATTGAAATAAAGGAACAAAAAATCATTTCGTTTACTTTTTTGAAAAACAGAAAAAAAACAGAAGTTACATGTTTACCAAAAGGATCCTGATGTCCGGGCTGGGTTGCCTTTTTGCTTTCATTACAGCGGCCCAGGATAAAATCAATCAAGAGAAAGCCGGCGAAACATCACTTCAGTTGTATAATGAAAAAAAGTGGAAGGAATTGGTGGAATTCGGAAAAGCAACCCTGGCGGGAGGAATGGATTTCCCATTATTGAGAATGCGGACGGGATATGCGGCCTTTGTCCTCGGTAATTACGGAGAAAGCCTGAAGCAATATGAAAAGGTTTACCGGGATGATCATGAAAATAATGTTGCACTTTATTATGTATACTGGAATAACGTGTACCTGAATAACAGTACCGCAGCCAGGTTTTATGCCGGAAAGATGACGGAGGATAACCGGGCAAAAGAAAATATCAAAAGCACAAAACTTTCCTCGTTGAACCTGGAATACAGCTTTAAGTCGCCGGATATCCCGGACCGGGGTAATGCATCTTATGGCAGACTCGGGCTTCATCTGCAACTGGGTTACCGGCTGGAATGGCAACAGGCGGTTGGATTTTACAACCAGGTGATCAGCGAACCCAGGCTGCTATCGGTGACGAATAACCGGAATATTAATATTAACCAGAAGGAATATTACGCGAAACTGATCTTTGCCGCTACGGGAAGGCTGGGTATCATCGGGGGGTTTCATTATCTTAATACGCCCTTCAATAATTTCACGTATAATAATATGATCGGCTTTGGAGGTATCCGGCTGGCCACTCCTTTTGTCCATTTACAGGCCATAGCCCAATTCGGCAGAATACGTGATACATCGTACACCCAGGCAGATGCCGTCATCACAACCTACCCGATGGGCAATACCAGGATGTATACGATCACCCGGGCCTCGGTTGGAGATGATTTTGCCCTGACGCAGGTTGCGGGCTTTCAGGTTGTGAAAAAGACCTGGCTGGAAGGGAACATCACCGTAGGGCAGTATAAGAAACTTTTGGCCAATGATGCCCTTTATGTGTATGATGACATCGATACGAAAAAGCTACGAGTGGGCGGCAGCATTTATTACCTGGCCGGCAAAAAAATGACGATCAGCGCCAATTATAATTTTGAACAAAAGATCCGCTACGGATCCACAACATTTAATTTTAACCAATACTCAATCACAGGAGGTTTATTATGGAATTTTTAAAGAAAATATTCAGCATACTGGTTCTGACCCTTGCCGGTACAACCATGCTGAATGCACAAACAGCGGAAAAAATGCAGGAAGCATTTAAAAAAAGCTATGCTGACGAATTAAAAGGAAATTATTCGGATGCGATCGCTGACCTGCAGAAAGTGTATAAGGCCGACAGTTATGAATGCAACCTGCGGATAGGATGGCTGTATTACAGCAATAAGGACAATAAAAACGCAATGGATTATTACCAGAAAGCCTGCGACCTGAAGCAATACAGCGTGGAAGCCCGGCTGGGATTTGTTGCCCCGGCGAATGCGGATAAAAAATATGACAAAGCTTACCAGAAATATGAAGAGATCTTAAAAATTGATCCGTACAACAGTATCGCGAATTATTGGGTCGGTGTCAATTATTATACAATCAGGAAATATGATGTGGCCGCAAAATATTTTGAATTGGTCGTCAATATGTATCCTTTCGATTATGATGCCAACCATATGCTGGGCTGGACCTACCTGGGCCTGGGTAAAGCAGACCAGGCAAAATTATTATTTGAAAAAGCCCTGCTCGGCAAGCCGGATGATAAATCCGCAAAGGAGGGGCTGGCCAAATGCAAATAATAAGCTGAGCAGGATTATTTTTTTCAGGGTAATTTCATCCTGCCCATCCGCCCCGGTCCAGACTCCTGTATTGGATTGCTTCAGCAAGATGTTCGGGTTTAATGTCTTCACTTGAAGAAAGATCGGCAATGGTTCTTGATACTTTTAATATCCGGTCATAGGCCCTTGCCGAAAGATTTAGTTTTTCCATGGCCGCTTTCAACAGATTGGCGCCTGCTGTGCTGATGACACAGATCTCTTTCAGCATCTTGCTGCTCATTTGTGCATTGCAGTAAATGCCCGGATTTTTTTCATAACGTTTTTCCTGCATTTCCCTTGCTTTGATAACGCGATCACGGATGCCGGCGGAATTTTCCTGTTGTTTGATCGCCGATAATTCACTGAAAGCAACCGGTGTCACTTCCACATGCAGGTCGATCCTGTCGAGCAGGGGCCCGGAAATTTTATTCAGGTATTTCTGCACGGCACCAGGCGGACAGGTGCATTCTCTTTCGGGATGATTATAAAACCCGCAGGGACATGGATTCATCGAGGCGATCAGCATAAAACTTGCCGGGAAATCAACGGCCACTTTTGCCCTGGATATGGTCACTCTTCTTTCTTCCATAGGTTGCCGCATCACTTCTAAAACAGTTCTTTTGAATTCGGGTAATTCATCCAAAAACAGGACACCGTTATGTGCCAGGGAAATTTCACCAGGTTGGGGAATGCCGCCCCCGCCCACCAATGCCACATCGGAAATGGTATGATGCGGGGAACGGAATGGCCTTCTCGAAACCAATGTTGAATTCTCCGGAAGTTTACCGGCTACCGAATGGATCTTGGTTGTTTCCAATGCTTCCTGTAATGAAAGGGGAGGAAGAATGGTGGGCAATCTTTTTGCCAGCATGGTTTTACCAGCACCGGGCGGACCGATCAGGATCGCATTATGCCCGCCGGCTGCGGCGATCTCCAGCGCTCTTTTGATATTCTCCTGTCCTTTGACATCTGCAAAATCTATTTCAAAATCATATTGCGAAAGAAAAAATTCTTCCCGGGTATTTACAACAATTGGCTCCATCCCCTTTTCATCATGCTCAAAAAAGTGGATCACATCATTAATGTGGCTGACACCATACACTTTCAGTTTGCTGACCATCCCTGCTTCTTTTGCATTGACTGTCGGGACAATCAAACCTTTAAAGCCTTCTTTCCTGGCCTGGATGGCAATAGGCAATGATCCTTTGATGGATCTTATTTCGCCATCGAGCGAAAGCTCACCCATGATCACATAATTGCTCAACGCTTCGCAATTTTTTAATTGTTCGGAAGCGCTGAGAATTCCCAGTGCAATGGGCAGGTCAAAGGCCGTTCCGCTTTTTTTAATATCTGCCGGTGCCATATTCACCACCACTTTGGTCCGGGGTACATTGAAATGGTTTGTTTTAAATGTGCTTTCAATTCTTTGAAGGCTTTCCTTAACGGCATTATCGGGAAGGCCCACGATCATCATATCCTTACCCGACTGGCTCAGCCAGTTTACCTCGATGGTAATGGTGATGGCTTCCACGCCATACACGGCGCTGCCAAATGTTTTAACAAGCATGGCCGGAATGTAAATAAAACCGGGTCAGAAAAAATGGGATAAAAACGTTTTCAAAACGTTATTTTCTGCAGGCGCCATAAGGAACGGGTGCGCCATCGGCCTGTAATTTCAGAAATTTATCATGCAATTCGAGGATAGTGTATTCTAATTTATTTCCTGAAGCGAAATGTATGACCAGGCGGTCACCCGCTCTTTCCCAGGTTCCCGGGTAGTCTTGCCCTTTTTCGGTCCAGGTCAGGGTACCATCGTTCCTGAAATCGACATCAATAAAACATTCAATCTGCCATTTGCCTGTCAATTTTGTATAGTCAAGCTCCAGCTCAATACCTTCCATGGCAAGGGATAATTTATATTTAGTATTGATGTCGCTAAGGAGCTGGTTGATTTCCTGCATGTCAACTGTATCGATCCTTTCTTTTGCCTCTTTAAAATTTTTGTAAACAGGGGCTGACCGTGCCGGTTTCACAGAATCGGGCAGTGTATTAATAACAATGACACTGTCAAAAAGAGCCTGGAAGAGCGGCTTTAAACTGTTGAACCGGCTGATGGTCCGGTCAATGATAGTTTTCATTTTTTCATCAACATACTGCCCGCCTTTGATATTGAGCAGGCTGTTGCAATCCTGTTCCAGTTCACGGATCATCTCGTTTTTCATTTTTGCATAGTCGCACGAGAAACAGGCGATGCTTTCAAATTTGCGGGCGGCGCTGAGAATATATCCGTTGACAGATTCCCAGGCGGCATGATTGGCTTCGGCCTTTTCTTTTCTTTCTTTTTTGGAGTCTTTCCGGTCGAGGATAAAGTGAACAATAAGATATGCAGCTACTGTAGTAACAATACCTATCATAATATTCTTCCACATATTACCACCATGAGGGACGCTGCTCATAACTTTTTTTAATGGTGCAATATAATAAGAAACCCGAGTATGCAGTCGTTGGGAAGTAAAATTAAAGAACCGTTCATTTAATTTTCTATAATGCGGATCAATGAATAGGAGTTATAAGGGGGACTGTCCAGTACAATTGAAAATGTATTGTCCGACAAAGCAGTCAAGTTAAATGTCCAGTTTGCTTTTCTTTTTTCCGGGTAGGTGGTGGCCTGGATTTTCAACTGGTCATTTTCTATCTTCCAGGTTCCTTCCGCTTTACTTCCATTGGATACCAGCCAGGTCATCTTCCTGTTTTTTGTCAGGGTAATCGTGGCACCCTCTGTCGACCATTTGCCGGCGAGATTTTCCGGGTCAATGCCCGTAATATAATTTTTATCCCGGAGGATGTTCCCGCTGCTGTCGATCACGATGTTTTGAAGAACATTTAATAAGGAATCGTTTGATTTCATCATTTGCGGTGCCATCTGTACCACCAGGAATTCATCCACGGAGAAAGTGCCGCCATACCGGTCAGCGAGTATTTTTGTTATTTCTTTTAATTCATTCACGGCTCTTTCAAAACTCCCCTTATACAAATTGGTCCAGCGGATCATTTCAAAGGTCAGCGTGTCTTTTTTTTCTTTAAGCGATAAATTACCGGTTTCTATTTCCCGGATACGTTCAAAATAATTTTCGATCATCCCCATCGTATTCTTTTCATTATCTATCCTTTTCCGGAATGTTTTCAGGAGGTCTTCATCAATAAATTTTCTTTTTTGCAGGTCAAGAATATCTTTTTGAAATTTTTCTGACTCCAGTTTAACTCCTTTCAGGTAGGCATCCCTGCCTTCCACCTGGGCTGTTTGCTGGTAGCTGAGCGTGTTTTTTGCATATACATTTTCATAGCCAATATAGGAACGCCAGGCTGCGGTGGTGGCTTCTTTGATCCTGGAAAACTGGTTTCCATCCTGTTTCCTGCTGATATACTGGGTCAGGTAAAATACAGTGGTGGAAGTAATGATGGTCACGATGGCGCCGATAATAATATTCTTTGTTTGGATCTTATTGGTTGATGAAACCGGGGTTGAGGGTACGGAAGAAGCCGGTCCCGAACCTGATGAAGATGCAGGCAAATCGTTTATTCTTCCGGTTGCCCTTGATGAAGGAATGTCAGAAGGATGATCGGGGATCCTGGGATTGTCGGGCATGACAATGAAATTGAATACCTAAGTTACAATAATGGCCAAAATTCCGTGCGGGTTTATTTAATTTCTTTAACGGTCCCTTCAAACAGTAACGAGACCATGGGGTCTGCCTCAAAACGTACCGGTTTTGCCTGTACAGGAAAAAGAAAGGTCTCGGTGTTCTTACTGATCGCCCGGGTCATTTTTTTGGGGATGGAATTCATGGATTCCTGCACCAGTATTTCCAGGGGAAATTGAAAATCCCCGGATGTTTGTAATTGTTTTACAGTGACCGCAATATTTTTTTCCGCCTTATTGTATTTCCACCTGATATCCAGAAGAAGATTGGAAGCCTTATACAACCACTGGGTAAAAAATGTTTCCAGGTTTTTCCCCGAAACCGATTCAAAAACTTTTTGCAGGTCACGGGTGTCTGCATTTTTCCCGGCATAGATGTCATAATATTTCCGGATACTTTTTTTAAAAACGGAATCGCCCAGTTGCCGGCGCAACATGTGCAGTACCCAGCTTCCCTTTTGATAGCTGTTGGGGTTCAGCAATTGCATGTAGGATGAAATAGAATCCACCACGGGTTTACCGGATGTCCTGACAAAATCAACGACTTCTTCCCGTTCGGCTTTCATACTATTGGTAAAATTTTCTGCACCGTTTTTTGCTTCGTCATAAAGATGGGCAAAATAGGTGGCGAAACCTTCGCTGAGCCAGAGATGCGCAAAGCTTTTTTCCGTGACCATATCACCAAACCACTGGTGTGCGATCTCGTGGGCGAGCAGGCTTTCTTCCTCCCGGTTGCCGGTAACTGAGCTTTCCGAATAAAATATAGCCCCGGCATTTTCCATTCCGCCAAAGATGGTTTTGGATTGCACGTTCGCTAATTTTTTATAGGGGTAGGGGCCGATATAGTTTATAAAATAAGCAAGTATATCGGTAGCCTGGGCATAATCATAGAATCCTTCTTTTTTATTTTCCGGGAAAACCCAGCTATAAACCGGCACACAATTAATTTCGCCAGCCCTGCTTACCGCAAAATCGGCTGCACCGATAACCATTACTTTGGTGGGCAGGGGTACATCCTCTTTATAGTGCGTCAGTTTTTTTTGACCGGGCAGATTGGTTTCTTCTATTTGTATTCCATTGGATACAACCTGGTAATGGGATGGAGCTGTCACAATAAATTCAACGGATGCCTTATCAGCCGGATTGTCCACGCAGGGGATCCAGTGATGGGCCAGGTTGGGCCAGTTGTCGGAAAAAAAAGTACGGTGCCCGTATTTGTTTTTGGAAATGATGAATCCGCCGGCGGGAATGCCATGATATTTGATATTGTATGTAAACGTATCACCCGGTAATATCCTTGCATTGGATATAAAGAATATGCGAATACTGTCGCGGTTTTTCGCAAATCCCCGGATACCTGGACCCGTGATGCTGTCCACGATCATTCCTTTACCTGTTTCATTTATATTTACCAGGTCGAGCTTCAAATAGCTGGTGGTTGTATTGAATTTAATTTGAATGGATGCGTTTCCGTAAATGGTATCGTTATTGTCATTCAGTTCAAGACTGAATTTATAATGGAGGACATCAATCTTGTTTTGCGCAACGGAGGCCACTGAAAAACAAAAAACAAGGACCGGGAAAAAAAATCTGATCATAGGCTACAAATTAATGAATATTGTTTCCACGAATCCATAATAATTATATAAATATTGTAATTATAAATTCTCCAGCATCTCCACCACTTTCTCCCTTTTCAGGATCACATAACCGATCCGGTCTTCGCTGATACCTTCTTTGAGCTGGTAGGTAAATTCCAGCTGGTCGTCTTTGACATTGGTCTCAAAATAGCGGAAGGAAATATTCGGGTAGTTCTTTAATTCTTCCCCGATCTCGTAAAGATGCGTTGAAAGAATAAAAAGCGAGTTCTTTATTTTTATTAATCCTTTGATAACGGTCAGCGAACATTTCATCGCATCC
>CAZQGZ010000079.1:0-290 GCA_964592935.1 uncultured Chitinophaga sp.
GTCAATCAGAACGCATTACGATAGTGATATGGGTTTTGGAGCAGGGATTACACTTAGCTACTAAGAATAGGAAGCAAGCAAAGTATAAGCCATGTGCTAAATGTCCATATTCTTCCCAAAAATGCCCTTAAAGGCCGATATTTCCCTTAAATCGTCCCAAAATCGGTTGGATATTTGCCCAATCAGGGGCACAAAGACCCTGGCACGATAGTGCCGGGGCTTTTTATTTGGACGCGACGCAAGCTTGCTTGCAGGAGCGGACAAATAAAAAGCCCCGTACTGCGATAGCA
>CAZQGZ010000079.1:390-15431 GCA_964592935.1 uncultured Chitinophaga sp.
GTACAGGGGATTTGGGTAAGACCAATCATCAATGGATCAGCGCAGCTAATCCGGTCACGTACTGCGATAGCAGTACAGGGGATTTGGGTAAGACCAATCATCAATGGATCAGCGCAGCTAATCCGGTTTCCATGTCGAAGTGAAACAGAAGTTGATCCGGGTCATAAGCGGCTATATGCTGAAAAAAAATTATTACTTCATCTTCTTCTTCCCCGCAATTCTCTTCAGCATATTCCGGAAAATAAAATAATGAAAGGGCAACATGTCATACCAGTAATTGCGTCCCAAAATTCCCCGCGGGCGAAAGGTGGCTGTCTGTTTTAAAAAATATCGTTCATCCTTTTTTTCAATCGCGAATTCAAGCCAGGCTTCGCCGGGCAATTTCATTTCGGCAAATAAAAGCAGGCGGTGATTCTTGCGGTCCGCCAGCAAGACCCGCCAGAAATCCAGCGCATCACCCGGTTGAATATCCACATCGCTCCGGCGGCCCCTCGACATGCCAACACCCCCGGCCAGTTTATCAAGGAACCCGCGGATCCTCCATAATTTATCGGCATAATACCATCCGTGTTTCCCGCCGATACCGAAAAAACGGCCGGCCACTTCCTCCACGTTGTCTTTATCAATTTCAATCTGCTTGCGGTCCTTATAACAACCGTTCACCGGCACTTCCACAAACTGGTTTACCTCCAGCCGGCCCAGGCTGCTGGCCGCGGCATCCGTCCAACTCGACACCACCATGTTCTGCTCGATCTTCAGGAAAGCCATCTCGATCGCTTCCCGGTATGTATACAGTTGCTGCGGAATGATGTCATGGACCGAATGCTCCTTGCAGACCACATCATTCTTCATGCTTCGCACCAGCTGGCGTGCAATGGTGATATTGGCAGAGGTGGTCAGGTATAACCAGTAAACCGAAAGCCCAGGGAACAGGACCGGCAATGAAATAATGTAACGTTTATAACCCCGCACTTTGGCAAATTCTTTCAGCATTTGTTTATAGGTCAGCACATCGGGGCCACCAATTTCAAAGACCCGGGAAAAAGTTTTTTCATCCAGCAGGCACCGGTGCAGGTAGTTGATCACATTCCGTATGGCAATGGGCTGGCATCGTGAATTAAGCCAGCGCGGAACGATCATGAGAGGTAATTTCTCGGTGAGGTCCCGGATGATCTCAAAGGAGATACTTCCGGAACCGACAATAATGCCTGCTTCAAATATGGTATATGGTATACCGGACCGGATAAAAACATCTTTCACCACCTTGCGGGCCAGGAGGTGTTTGGAAAGATTTTTTTCATTGCTGATGCCACCGAGGTAAATGATCTGCTTCACCTGGGTCAGCGAGGCAACGAGTACAAAACAACCGGCCGATCTTACTTCATATTCTTTCAGGGTGGTAGAGGTATCCCCGAGGGAATGAATCAGGTAATAAGCTACATCAAAATTTTTTTTATTGAAATGCTGGAGCGCATTCTCCGGCTGAAGAAAATCAAATTCAATGATATTGATTTTGTTCAGCAGACCCGGAGAGGGTTTAAAGCGATTGTGATCCCTGACGACACAGGTTACATCATGACCTGCTTCCACCAATACGGGTAATAGCCGCATGCCGATATAACCATTCGCCCCGGTGAGTAAAATACGCATCTCTTGTTTTTATTATCGCTGCCAATATAATTCATCCCGGGTTGAATTTTACTGATCCCGGTCCTAAACCACCATTAAACTGCATCCCCTCAGGTCGCTGCCATCTAAACGACCCAGTACTTCAAAACTTCCGTCCGGGTAAAGCCTGCCTGCATCATCGGTGGCAAGGAAGGAACAGGAGTAGATGTTGGCGAGGTCGATGATGTTGATTCCACCGGAAAGAGTCGTTAGTCGTGAGTCGTTAGTCGTGAGTCCGGAACTCCTTAATAGATGCTCACTATTTTGATCATGGGGTCTGACTAACGACTGTATTCTCAACGGATCTTCTTCATCACGTACCAGCACTTTCATCCAGGGGGGGCAATAGAATATTCCTTCGCCTTTAGAATAGGCCTGTGATAGCAGTTCCGTCATACCGTACTCCGAATGAATATGTTCAAGGGAAAATGATCTTTTCAGTACCGCATGTACTTCTTCCCTGATCATCTCCTCCCTCCTCCCCTTCATACCGCCGGTTTCCATTACGATGGTATGTTTCAACGATAATGAAAATTTTTCGGCAAAGTCCAGTAAGGCGAAAGTGACACCGATCAATAAAGTTTTCTGTTTATTTTTCTCCAACTCATTCAATGCCGCAAAAAGTTTCTCATATTCATCCAGGTAAAAACCGCTTTGCGGATGCTCACTCAGGTCAATCAGTTTATCCGCCATATAAACCAGGGAGGAATTTTTTCTTTCGAGGTAGGATGGCAGCAAGGCAAGGATGCACCAGTCTTTTACCGGGCCATAAAAAAGTTCAAACCCCTTTGTAAAACTTTCTTCATACAAAGAAAGATCTTTCAACGGGTGCCGGCTATGTTCAGATCCGCCGGTGCCGCTGCTTTCAAAAATTGCTGCTGGTTTGAATGTTGTTGTTTGTATTTCATGTGACTTAAAAAAACTGACGGGTAAAAAAGGGATTCGACCGATTGACTTTACTTCTCCTGAGTTGATCCCCAGGGCCTGCACATATGCCTTATAAACCGGGTTGTTTTCATACTGAAAGTTGAAAACCTCCAGGGCCAAATCCTCAAAATTCCCTTGATTTACCCCGAAAACCTTATGATTCCATTGTTCCGGTATGATCTTTTGTGTTGTCAAAATCTGTAAATTTGTTTCATGCAAACCAAGCAGATGAAATTTATCCTTTTCGTGCTGACCGCTTTCGTAGTAACTGTTGTTGCCTGTAACAAAGATAAGTTCCAGACCAAACCTACCATCAGCATCAAATCCATGAATACGGAATTCGTTCCGCTGAACGGGAATTTGATCATCACCCTCGAGTGTACCGATAAAGAAGGCGATGTGCAGGATTCCGTGATCATCATCAAGAAGAGGCTGAACCGGAGAGTGGTGCGTACGCTGAGAGATACGCTCAAGTATCCATTCCCGGTATTTCCCGTTTCTCCCCGTACAGAAATTGTGGCCACCCTGGATTACCAGACCATTTTATCTGCCGAAACTCCTCCCAATATTCCGGGTACCAACCCCGTTCAAAAAGAAAGGGATACCCTGATTCTCCGAATGGCTGTAAAGGATAAAGCAGGGCATACCAGCGATACAATCACATCGAAGCAGGTCATTGTTTTCAGGCAGTAGTTTAACCCATGGTTAAAAGACTTTTTCTTTTCATTATTTACAGCAATCTTTTTATGGCGGCCTGCGCCGTTGCCATGGTGGACCAGGCATACCGCTTCCTTCTGCAAAGCCCGGCGAATGTCAATTACCTGTTGTTTGTACTTTTTTCCACCCTCTGCAGTTATAGTTTTCACTGGTATCTTACTTCGCATTCGGTGATACCTTCTTCGCGGATCAAGTGGCTGGAAAAGAACCGGTATGTTCATTTGATATTTTTTCTTCTTGGCCTCAGCGGTGCCGCTCTCTTTTTCTTTTACCTGCTTCCATACTGGCATTGGTTACTCGCCGGTGCATTGATCACCTTTCTTTATTCAGCGCCCAAATTACCGGGCCCTTATTTTAAAATGCTTCGGAGACTGGCATTGGGCAAAACCATATTCCTGGCGACGGTCTGGATGTATGTGACAACCATACTTCCCATCATTATTTCAGGAAAAGAATGGGATACAGGCTATGTTTTATTTTGTGCCAGCCGGTTTTTCCAGGTTTATGCCATCTGTATTTTGTTTGACTGGCGCGACCGGGCCGATGACAAAGCGGAAGGAGTCAGGAGCCTGGTCACTTTTTTAAATGAAAAAGCGATCTTTTACCTTTTTGTGTTTACCCTGCTTTTTTTCGGGATCTCCACCTGCTTACTTTACGGGTATGATCATTCCGTTTCAGATATCATCATCCTGCTGATCCCGGGAATACTCACTGCAGCATTATATAAATATGCAAAAAATAATTTTTCAGATATGATCTATTACTTCGTCCTCGACGGGTTGTTAGCATTTTCCGCCCTTATCATGTTAATCACCGGCATTTAGTTACTTTTACATCTCCTAATTATTAAAAAATATGGCGAAAGCAAAAAGGACCAAAAAAACAATCATTACTGACAAGGGTTTCGAATTTTTTAAATCATATATAAACAACGCTTCCCCGGTGGGTTTTGAGACCTGGGGACAGAAACTCTGGCTTGAATATATCAAACCTTATGTGGACACTCATTACGTGGATCCTTACGGAACAGCCGTGGGTGTCATCAACGCGGATCATGCCTTCAAAGTCGTGATAGAGGCCCATGCCGATGAGATCAGCTGGTTTGTGAATTATGTTACACCCGAAGGGTTGATCTATTTAAAAAGAAATGGCGGCGTGGATCACCAGACGGCCCCGGCTTCCCGGGTGATCATACATGGGAAAAAAGGACCGGTAAAAGCGGTTTTCGGATGGCCGGCCATTCATACTAGAGTTGCAGTGCCGGATCAAAAAGAAACCCAGCCCAGAACGGATAATCTCTGGCTGGATTGCGGAGCAAGGAACCGGAAGGAAGTGGAAGCATTGGGTATCCATATAGGTGCCGTGGTCACTTACCAGGAAGGTTTCGATGAACTGGCCAATAACAATTATATCGGCCGCGCCTTCGACAACCGCATTGGCGGTTTCATGATCGCTGAAGTGGCACGCTTGCTGAAAGAAAATAATAAGAAACTGCCTTATGGACTCTATGTAGTGAATGCGGTGCAGGAAGAGATCGGTTTGCGTGGCGCCGAGATGATCGCACGAAGGATCAAACCGGATATTGCCATCGTTACGGATGTAACACATGACACAACCACACCGCTGATCAATAAAAATATTGAAGGAGATGTAAGCACCGGCAAGGGCCCGTCGCTTTCTTATGCTCCCGCGGTGCATAATAAATTACTGGCCCTGGTTGAAAAAGTAGCCGCCGATAAAAAAATTGCTGTGCAATGGCGGGCATTAAGCCGCAGTACGGGTACGGATACTGATTCATTCGCCTATTCCAATGACGGTTGTCCTTCCGTATTAATTTCCATACCGCTTCGTTATATGCACACAACGGTGGAAATGCTGCACCGGGATGATATAGAGAATACGATCAGGCTGATGTATGAGACCTTGTTAACTTTAACACCGAAAACGGATCTCAGGTATTTATAAAAAGCAGGATTAATTAATAATTTGAATATAAATTTCAAGAACCAAATTCCAAAAAAAGAAGAAAAAACTCAAATACGTCTCTGATTTTTGTATTCTTTATTTATTGTATTATTTCTTTGGAACTTGTGATTTGAGATTTGAGATTTTTCTTGTGCAATATGGCTAATCATTTATTATATATCGACCCGGGAAGTGGAAGTTACCTGGTGCAGGTAATCGTTGCTGCGGCGCTCGGAGTAGCTTTTTTCTTCCGCAATATCAAAAACTCGATCAAAGCTTTTTTTACCCGCCATCATAAAAAAACAAATGACAATCCAGGTGAATGATGTCAAACCACATGACCAACCATCCTTCTTCCTTCCGCGATCCATCCGGTTTTATTTTTGAGAAGGATAATATGTTGTTCCGGCAGGTCAATAAAGTATTCAAAGAACATTTTGATCTTTTTATCAGCAGCGGCTTGTATGAAAAATGGGTGAAACAACAGGTAATGATCCCGCATGAACGGGTCATTGTCAACCTGACCGGAAGCCCAGAATATTATACGATATTAAAACCTGAAAAGATCGGCTTCATCAGTTATCCATGGGAATGGAGCTTCGACATGCTGAAAGATGCGGCCCTGCTCACACTTCAACTGGTCAAAGAAGCCCTCTCATCCGGGATGGTATTAAAAGATGCAACCCCGTATAATATTCAATGGCATAAAGGACGTCTGCTTTTTATTGACAGTCTCTCTTTTGAAAAATATAACCCGGAAGAACCCTGGATCGCTTACCGGCAGTTTTGTGAAAACTTCCTGGCGCCCCTGCTGCTGATGCATTACAGTAAAAATTCTTTACAGCAATTATTTCTAGCTTACCCGGAAGGGATCCCATTGGCTGTTGCAAGATCGTTAATGCCGGGCCGGAGCAGGTTTTCCCTGCATACATACCTGCACATACATCTTCATGCGAAAGTGGCGAATAGAAAAAGTTCGGCTCCCGCTTCAAAAACAAAATTCTCCCGGCAAAAATTTCTGAATCTTATTAAAAGCCTTGAATTATTAATAAACAAATTAAGATTACCTGAACAAACAACAGCCTGGTCATCTTATTATGAAGAGGCATCCGGAAGAAATGACTACCTGGAACAAAAAAAGAAGATCATAACGCAATGGCTCGATACCATGCCCTCATTAAAAACTGCAGCTGACCTGGGAGCCAATGACGGAGAATTTTCCAGGTTATTGTCAGCAAAAAACATTCAAACTATTGCGGCTGATTTTGACCCGTTTTGTATCAATAAACTTTATAACCGGTTGAAAGCCGGAAAGGAAAAAAATATTCAACCGCTGATCGTTGACCTGTCGAACCCCTCCCCCGCCATCGGGGTAAACAACCGGGAAAGAGATTCCTTCCTTTCCCGCCTGCAGGTTGACCTGGCGCTGGCATTGGCTTTGGTCCATCATCTCGCTATCGGTAAAAATATTCCCTTTGAAATGATCGCGGAATTTTTTCATAAGATCTGCTCAACAATTATCATTGAGTTTGTTCCCAAAGAAGATGAGAAAGTGCAAATGATGCTGGCGGGGAAAAAAGATATTTACACCAATTATTCAGCAGAAAGCTTTGAAAAAGCATTCGGCCGGTTTTTCAAAATAATTCATAAAGAAACCATTCCGGGTACCGGAAGGACTTTATACCTGGCGACAAGACATGAAGGATAAACTACTCCATATCATCCGGACAAAACCGGTCTTCCTTTATTTGCTTCCGTTCTTCTTTGTGTTACATGGGTTCACGGAAAATTATGACTTTATACCGGCGAATGATGCTTTCTTGCTTACCGGCATTTACCTGGGCGCCTCCGTCATCCTTGCGTTCTTAAGCTGGATATTGTTCAGGAATTTCACCAAAGCAAACCTGCTTGCATTTTTCCTCATGGCCTTTCATTTTTTCTTTGGAAGCGTCCATGATTTTTTAAAAAATATTTTCCCGGGAACATTTATTATTAAATATGCATTTATTCTGCCGGCTGCCGCACTATCGTTTATCGTGCTGGTCATTTTTCTTAAGAAAAGAAAATCACCCCTGTTTAAGATCAGTTATTACCTCAATATACTTTTTATTGTTTTACTGCTCACGGATTCCATTGTATTGACCGGCAAGATCATCAATAAGAAAAATGTATCGTATGCAGTTCCCCCCGGTTTTACTCCCTGCAACCATTGCTCCAAACCCGATGTATATTTTATCCTCGCGGATGAATATGCCGGGAACCGGGAACTGAAAGATCTTTTCCGGTTTGATGACAGTGCATTTATCAGCGAACTTTCGGGACTGAATTTCCACACCATCCCCGGCAGTTACAGTAATTACAATTACACTCCTTTCTCGGTGGCATCCATGCTGAATATGGATTACCTGGACCTGGCGGGAAAAGACCGGGACAAGCCGGATCTTACTTATTGTTATGAAAAGATCCGCGACAATACTTTGCTGCAATTCCTGCGGTCGGCCGGTTATGATTTCTACAATTACTCCGTATTCGATTTTGAAGGTCAGCCGGCAAGAACCAGGGAAACTTTTTTGCCTGCCAAAACAAGATTGATCACCGCGCAGACTTTTCTGAGCCGGTTTGACAAAGAGATCCGTTTCAACCTGGTCTCCCGATGGAAATCAAAAAAGAACCTGGAGATCCTCACCTATTACAATAAAACCAATAATGAAAATATTTATTCACTGACCCGGGAACTGGCTGAACAAAAAACCGCCAGGCCAAAATTTGTGTATGCCCACCTGATGATGCCGCATTATCCCTATTACTATGACCGGAACGGGAAAGAAAAACCTTTTGAAACATTGCTGGAGGGCAACCAGTCAAACAAAGAATCCTATATCGAATACCTGCAGTACTGCAATAAAAAATTCATTGAACTGATCGAACATATTTTACGGTCATCGGCAACGCCTCCCATCATTGTGCTGGCAGGTGATCACGGGTTCCGGCATTTCAGTGAACCCGTGGAATCAAAATATTATTTCCTGAACCTGGTTTCGGTTCATTTACCTTCGAAAAATTACAATGGATTCAATGATAGTCTCACTGGCGTTAATTTATTCAGGGCGGTATTAAATGCCCAATATGAACAGCACCTTCCTTTTTTGAAAGATTCTACCAGTTATTTGAAAGATTGAATATTGTACCCGTTTGATTTTCCCCGCAGATTGTCGCTGATCAGGGCGCAGATCTCGCAGAAATAATCAGCGTTTATCTGCAAATAAATTTGCGTTATCTGCGGGAAAGATTTTTTCAAATTTGCATCTCCGCTTATAAAGTTTATTTTTACAAACATTTATGTTTAACCCCAAAAAAATATTGGTGCTGGCTCCTCACACCGATGATGGTGAACTGGGCTGCGGAGGCAGCATCGCCAAATTTTGTGCAGAGGGTAAAGAGGTATTCTATGCCGCATTTTGTCTTTGTTCCAAATCACTACCGGGTACTGTTCCGGCCAATACCCTCGAACAGGAATGCAGGAATGCAACAGCCATATTAGGTATCCCGTCTTCCAATCTTATTTTATTTAACTATGAAGTCAGGGAGCTTCCGGCTTCCCGTCAAAAGATCCTGGAAGAATTATTGCAGTTAAACAACCATATTAATCCGGACCTGGTATTGCTTCCGGCCGCATCCGATATTCACCAGGACCACCAGGTGATACACCGGGAAGGCATGAGAGCTTTTAAGAATGTAACATTTGCGGGATATGAGTTACCCTGGAATAACTACAGCTTTCACACCAACTTTTTTGTCCGGTTTACAGAAAAAGAACTGAACAAAAAAATTGAATCATTAAAAGCTTACCGATCCCAGTCACACCGCAATTATATGCAGGAAGATTTTACCCGGTCACTGGCCAGGGTAAGAGGTGTGCAATGTAACAGTGATTATGCCGAAGCATTTGAAACGTATAAACTGATCACATAAAAAAAGAGACCGTGTTTCCCGATCTCTTTTTCCTATAATAAATATTTTATTTTATTTCTTTGGCAGATCTGTCCCATCCAGTTTCAATTTCACATCCCCGCTGAATGCATTCGGCGCCTGCAAGGAATAGAATCCAGGGTAAATTATATCTTTCGGATAAAAAGGGAGCCAGCTTCCGTCTTTTAGCTGAACCAGCATTTCCAGGTTTCCTTTATTCGTGATATTAAATTCAATCATGCCATCGGCCACGGAAAAATAATTTTCGCCTGATTGCGGCTTCTTTATATCCGGCCTGATCTCATTAAGATGTGGCACCAATATCTCATACCCATCACCGGGAACTGCTTTTGCTGGAATTCCGCCATTACTGCATGGTGAGACATATGCCCTGTAATAAGAACCTGCTTTTATTTCAAAACCCGGATTCATCGTTACATAATTACCTGCCTGGGCAAAAATGGAATCACCCCTGGTACCCGGTGTAGCGATCGTTGCAGTGATATCACTTGAAGCTTCGTAATAATATTGACCGGTACGGGTCCCGCTAATCGAAAGGGATGCCACGCAGGCTGAGCGTCTGTTGGAAAGCCAAACTCCCCTTCCGAATGTAGAAGCATAAATTAAATTATTGTTGTTGACCACCAATTCTGTTACCGGGGTGCGGGGCAGGTCATTATAAAACGGCACCCAGTCGGTCATTGAATAACTCCGGAAAAAAACGCCGATCTCCGTTCCTACATATACACCTTCCGTAGCAACAGCCAATCCATAACAGGGAACATTGGGAAGGCTCCCGCTCCAGTTGGTCCAACTATCACCACCGGTTGTACTTCGCATCACTTTATTGCCGGCCGAATAACCTCCGAAACAGGTATATACCTCCAATGAATTGGTTGGTAAAACATCAATATCATTGATAGTAAATGTACCCGCAGGCCAACCCGCAGTTCCGCTCTTGGTAGCCCAGGTAGCAATGCGGTCATCACTTCTTACCAGGTTGGTACCTGCGCTTCCATACAGGCGCGCCTGGTTGGAAGGACAGTTTACAAGCACTCTTCTTGTATCCTGGGCAGTGGTAAGGTTTGTTGAGGAAAAACCATTGTAAGAACGGCGGGTACTTGAACCGCCCAGGTAAACGGTATCCGGATCGAGATAATCAGTTACAATAGGCGAGAAGAAAGTGGAACCCATGATGAATGTATTGTTAATTCCACCGTCAATAGATTTATAAAAATTGTTATTGATATTATAATAAATAATATTGGCATCATCTGCATTTCCCGCCACGCCATATCCATCACAGCAAATTACATGGGCAAATACACTGCTGCCACCGGCAGGCCTGTATTTAATTCCATTGTCCTGTGCCCCGGCCAGAACCTGGATCCCATCGGCATCTCCGTCTGCATCGGTATCGCGTATGGTCATGCCATAGAATTGAGACGTGGCAAGACCGGCGCTGAGATTGGTCCAGGTAACACCATCATCGGTGCTGCGGTAAAAACCACCATCGGTGGCTGCATATAAATAGTTATTAAGCGGGTTATATTTCACATCATGGCAGTCGGGATGGATATACGCCGTGGCAGGACCAAAACTTTCCCGGTAAATGGTGGAATACACCATGGAACTGCCTCCATTGCTTCCATTGCTGCGCCATACACACAAGCCGCAGGTGGCCAGTCTTTCCGCATCAGAAGGTTTAACGGTGATGCTCAGGTCATAATCACTTTGTTCACCGGTGCCTGCACCCGTTGTGCTGCTGTTGAGAATATTGGGTGTGTTGGTCCGGCGGGTAAAATCAACGCCGCTGTTCACACTTCTGAATAAGCCGGTAAATGTACCGGATCCCGGAACGGCACCACATAGAGCATATACGTAATTTGAATTGTTGGCAGAGACGCCTAATTCAATACGACGGGCCGAAGCCACAGAAAAATCGGTTGTGGACGTGTTCCAGTTAACCCCGCCGTCTGTCGAATAAAAAATGGCGCTTCCGCTGGTGGCATATACGGTTGTATTGCTTCCGGGCTTAAACTCAATATCCCAATGCTCACCTGTTTTTACCTGTGTCCATGTTGTACCCCCGTTTGTGGTCCGGTAAATACCCTGGCTGGTGGTGGCTAACAGGTGGTTGCCATCTGTTGGTGAAATGGCCAGGTGATGTGCTTCATAGTCACCGCCGGTATAAAGCGGACCGGTTTGCGTCCAGGAGGTGCCTCCATCCGTTGATTTGAATACACCTATACTTGGTCGTGAGGACCCATAATCATACACCAGGTAACCGGGATTGTATGAATCGCCGTCACCGGTTAACAGGTACACGACATTACCATCGGTTGGACTGATGGCAATTCCGGCCACCCCCGGCGCAGGTAATCCATTGGTAACAGAAGCCCAGGTAGTACCCCCATCCGTTGTTTTCCATAAATTTCCCGAAGGGGCTCCGACATAAATAATATTAGCATTGGTCGGATGAAATGCAATGCGGTCGAAGCGGCCCAGGCCCTTGATATCACCGGTAACAGTTGCACCTTCAGCAGTAGGTCCCACCAGCGACCAGTCACCATATGCAAGCGCAGGATTGTCCCCGTTCACCTGTTGTGCCTGACGCTCTCTTTCCGATCCACTCAATTTTGGGGTAGTTGATCTGTTCTGCTGCTGGTTATCGTTTAGTAAAAAGCCCCATTTTCTTTCTGCTTCCTGTACCCCGGCATAATTTAACTGGCTAATATTTTTTACAAACTTTCCCTGGCCATCGAGATGGCTGCTCATCCACCATTCCCATCTTTTCCATTGGACGTATTCGTTAGACTCTTCTTCACCTTCCCCGGAATTTCGTTCAATATTTTTCCTGCCTTCATCGTAATACGAATCGACAACCTGCATGATTTCCCGGAGGGTGGTTTTGTCTTTCAATTCTTTCTGAAGAGCAGCAGGAATATTCCGTACCTGGGTTGCCGCAGAAAGTGCGGACGCCGACACGAGTAAAAACAGCATCACCCTTTTTATCAATAACTTTTTCATACGCTGATTTAGCTTGTGTGATTATTATTTGTTTCCCTGTTTTTTTTCCAAAGAAGAAACCCGTTCTTCCAGTTTTTTATTGGCTTGCTGTAATACTTTGTTTTGATTATTGATGTCAATGATATACAAAGTAAGTTCCTCCACTTTTTCCAGCAGCCTCCTGTTCATATCACCCAGTTCAATTCCCTTGTCTGCTGTTACATCAGCAGCTGAAGGAATGTTGGGGAGGTGCTTTTTTTGCCGGATTGCTTTTTCAAGGTCTTCAATCGGCATCAGTTTGTAATTTTCTGCAAAAACATAATCAGGCCAGCTTGCTTTCAACTGAACTTTCACCTCTTCCGAAATAATTTTACCGGCCACACTCAGGGAATAACCGGTTGCTATCCGGTCACTGTTACCGCCAATCAGCATGGCCCCGTTCAGGTGCAGCTTGGCGTTAGGAGTGTATGTACCAATTCCTGTATTGCCCCAGGAAGGCTGAATAGATACATAGTTATTTACACCGCTGTTGGACCAGATTATCAGGGATGTATCAGTTGGAAATATAGCGCCGCCAAATGCGACTTCGTTTGGTGTATAAAAGTTAACCCCGGTACCGCCAATATTCATCGTGCGTCCATAAATGGGACCATTGTATCCAATTCCCATACGCCCGTCATCACGCACTCTTATTATGGTATCCAGCAAACTGTTTCTTAAAAGAAATGTATTAGTAGCAGATGTTGTACCTGCCCCAATTACATCCAAACGACCGAGTGGTGTACCGGCGCCGGAAAAACCACCCAGGCCTACATTGCCATTCTGACTAAAGTAGTGGCGGGGAGATATCGTTGTGCCACCATCCGTTGTTGTGTACCACCTCAGGTCTGCTCCGCCTCCTGTAGTGGCAAGCTGCCACTCGTTTGCCCCATCGTACCCAAAACGGATCAGACCCGAGCTTGATTGCACAAACAGGTCGCCGCCATTGACATGCAAGAGGTAATTAGGGTTGGTTGTACCAATGCCCACTTTGCCGGCATTGTTGATCGTTAACCGGGGGGTTGCCTGTATCGTCAGGTGCAATTTGCCCGTTGTGCCGGAACCGGTACCAAAATCCACATCTTCCGCAGCGCCGGAATAAGAACCCCAGTAACCACGATATATATCATTTTCGAATATACCCATATACATGGGTGCCAACCCATTAAACTGGCCGACATAATTGGACCCCGATTTAACGTCCAGTTTGGCAGCAGGTACGGTCGTCCCGATACCTACGTTTTGCGAATAGGCAGAAACCGTAAAGGTAACAAGTGCAAATAAGAAGAGGAGGAGGGATCTCATAAACAAAGCTTTAATGTTAAAGAAGATGTGTATGTCTAAAATAATGGAATAGATTCAGTCTTTTAAAATTACGGGATTTCAGGAATGAATGGATAAATGAATATTTTTTTTTGCACAATAAATTATGAGAAAAGATGATTTTGGAAAAACCCGGAACTTTTGTTACCAATTTATCCGGGAACCCCAGTTTCCAAGCCCGAAATATTCATTCAGTGTCATATTCAGGCCAAACTGGTTGTATGCGGAACTGTTTTGGTAATAAGCCCGGGCATATCTTATTTGCAATTTACCCAGCATCACTCCGGCTCCAAGAGAAAAGCCGGTAAGGCCGTTGCCACCGTTACCAATACCCAGATCATGACGGCGTAAAAAATTATAACCTAAGATCGCTTCTACCCTGTCGCCTAAATAAATGGTTGAAGCCAATACAAAATGATCTAATAATTTATTAAAAGAAATTTTTTTAGTGCTGCCGTTGGGATAACCGTTTTCATTATTAAATATTGTATCGTTATACCTTATATCAAACTGGTGAAGACGCTGAGCAGTAACCGAAAAACTGAAAGGAGCCGATCTCAATCGTTTGGTAAAACCAACCTGCAGATCGAATGGCAGATCATCCGCTTCCGTGCCATTATATTTCTTTAACTGGAAGCCCATGTTCTTTGCCAGCATGGATGCTGAAAATAATTTGGTAGTATCCTGGTAAAACACCCCCGCATCCAAAGCAACCCCGTTTGAACGATAGGATCCATAATTGGAACTGATGAATTTCAGCGTGGCGCCATAATTCCATTTGTCCAAATAGCTTCTTGAAGCCGAAACCTGCATCACCCAGTCTGTCGGCCTGAACTTTCCCAGTATATTTCCCGATGCATCGGTCTCTGAAATATTTCCATAACCAAAATAATTCAGTCCCCAGGCAAAATTGGTGTTGAGTTTTGTATTGTGATAACCCAATGAAAGATGATAAACTTTGATGCCGCTATAAAAATTGTTGAACACCGCATTCATCTGGGTGTGCATGGATGGTTTCAATTGGGCCGGGTTATTGAATGCCAATCCTACATCATGAGAAGGCTGGGAAACATTTACACCGCCCAGGGCAGTCAATTGGGGCGTATTGGAAAGCTTAAGGAAATTAAAAACGGAATTGCCACCCAGCGTTTGCGAAAAACCCTGAACAGACATCAACAAAAAAAGTATAATAATCCTGAAATGCAAAGCAGCACGAAAATAAGTCATTACTGCTTTCACCAACGAGTCTCCCCCGCCAGTCTCTTCAATCTTTAAGAACCCTGGCGGAGCGGCTCTTTGTTCCAGTCTCCTCCGGCAGATCCATCAATTAATAAAAATTCTTGCGGAGGGACTCGTTGATTTATTCGACGAGTCTCCTCCGGCAGATCCATCAATTAATAAAAATTCTTGCGGAGGGACTCGTC
>CAZQGZ010000080.1:0-15336 GCA_964592935.1 uncultured Chitinophaga sp.
AAAAGATAGCCGGCTGATAAGGAATAATTCAGGGATTCATATGCACGGGCCGGAACATAGATCACATTACTTTTCCTCGATTTGTCCAATACCTGGGTATGGGCAATCGTTCCCGACAAAGCCAGTTTGTTCCAGAGCTGTGTGGCGATAAGTCCCAGTTCTATCCCGCTCTTATCACCCATCAACGTGATTTCATCATAATGAAATGGCACCCTGGTAGAACCGGCTTCTGCAAATACCGCCATCCGGAAATGCTTATGAACGTCATCGTTAGATAAAAAACGGTACTTGGCATACAGGTTAAAAGATTCATACCGCAAAGCATCCGTATGCATGTTACTGATGGTAGCCCCGATATGGAACATGAACTTCTTGCTAAAACCAAACATCAGTTGCGGCATGAAACGCTGGGAGAAACGGCCGTAGATATTATCATGGGTCACAAAATGATCGGTGAGTTTAACGCTGATCGAACGGGCCGGCATGTTGGAAGCCGGCTCGGAAAAAACATACAGCTCCTGTCCATTCCCTTTGTAAAAATGAAAGAAAAGAATAACAAGGATGATCTGTTTTTTCATAACCCCGTTTTATCTGTCTTCGAGAAGATCTTTCAAGGCCTTTTCCAGTTCCTTTCCTTCAAGGTCCATGGCAAGCAGCTTACCGTCTTTATCTACCAGGTAAGAAGTAGGTATCGCGTTGATGTTCCATTGAACAGCCGTATTAGCATTCCATCCGCCGCCGTCATTCACCTGCAACCAGCTTATTTTGTCTTTCTTTATGGCACTGACCCATTTATTTTTATCATCATCCAGCGATACGCTGTAAATCTCAAAACCCTTTGTTTTAAATTTCTGGTAGATCTTCGACAACCCTTTATTGGCAACCCTGCATGGCCCGCACCAGGATGCCCAGAAATCCAGCAACACTACTTTTCCTTTCAGGGATGATAAACGGACCGTATCGCCTTTTACCGTGGGCAGGGCAATTTCCGGCGCATCATAACCCTGGCGGATCTGCGCTTTCAGTTGCAGGGAACCAAAGAGAACAAAAACTATAATTAAATATTTTTTCAAATGGATCATGATGCTTTCTTAAAAGTTTCTCTCCCCGTAATGAAACGGGGAGAGAAACATCGTATATACTAAATGGTCACATGATAGATCCTCGTGCCGGCCGGAATACCATCCTTTACACAGCAGGAAGCGGCTTTGCCTGATTGCAGACAACTCATTTTTGTTGCGGTGCTGAATTTTTTGAATTGTTTTTCCGTTACAAAATTCTTGTCCACCACCACAATGGTCTGCTCCCCGTTCAGTGTCCGGCTTTTCACATCCAGGAAATGAAAATGATCATTGCCGATATTCACATGCTGATCAGCGGCAATTTTCAGCTCATTGAAATTCCCGGTCAGTTTCAGGCTGCCTACCGAAAACCCGGCATCTTCCACCGCGTCTTTGAGGGCATCAATTTCCACACCGGCATTTTTTTTGAACACAATGCCAAAGGAGGAATTTTTGATATCAGCCTTCACCGATTCAACAAAAGGAACTTTCTGCAACGCTTTATTAACAGCATTGCTGCACATCGAACAGGTGAGACCGGTAGCCTGCAGGTTCGCCGAAGTAAACTGGGCATCAGATGCACCGGCTATAAACAAGGCCAGTCCTGTCATTAACAGCTTTTTCATATAATAATTATTCGCTGTTATTATTCAGATTTTTTGCAACAGTCCTTGCCTTCATGCCCTTCTTTGGTGCATTTGCCTTCTTTGCAGCAATCCATCATGGCTCCGTCTTTCTTGCAGCAATCCATTTTTTCGCCATCTTTCTTGCAGCAGTCTTTTCCTTCATGTCCTTCTTTGGTGCATTTGCCCTCTTTGCAACAATCCTTTTTTTCTCCGCTCTTCTTGCAGCAATCAGCTTTTGCCCCGTCATTCACTGCTGTTCTTTCATATTTGCAGCAGGCATGTAATTTATCATATGATTCGTTGGTGGCTGTTGCCCCGGCATTATCATACCCGACAGAAGCGATTTGCTCCTGGATCTTTGCCGCATTGGTGCTGCTGCTGTTGTAAGTGATCGTCAGGATCTTGGTGTCCTTATTCCAGGAAGCTGATTGGGCCCCGGCTTCTTTGGCAGCTTTTTCGATTTTTGTTTTACACATGCCGCAGTTGCCCGAAACTTTAAAAGATTCGGTGGTTGACTGGGCCATAGCCAGGCTGCTAAAAGCCAGCATGATGGCAGCGAATGATAATATTCTGAACGTTTTCATGATTTGTTTTTTAAACGATTTAAAAATGATTTACAAAAACACAGTATCCCTGCCCGGGTTTGCGGGAGGGACAGTTTATCTTTCAGTGCATCTTAAATCCTGAATACATTGTTCTGCAAGTAGGTGTCCTGCGCAGATAATAAAGGAGGAGAATGATTGAGAAAATGTCTTTGCCCGCTCACATTATAAAAAGAAGCGGCAATAAATTCAGAAGGTATGCTGATCACCGCATGAATGGAAGCAAGTTTAAATAAAAAACCGGAGATTGAACTTTGGTCCTGTACCAGTTTAACCACTTTTACTTCATCATGGCAGCAGCCATTGGACTTTTTCGTATGCATCCCGCATTTTCCGCAAACCGGTTTCGCCGCTGCAAACAACTGGGTGGATGCAAGACGGTTCATGCAGTAATGATAATTAATGACGATCCCGCAGCTTACGGCGAGATAACAGGCAAGTGATATGGCAGCCACGATTTTTTTCATCATCCCTGCAAAGGTAATAGCAATTTTCAATTATTAATAGCAGAATTCCTGCCAAATTATGCGAACGGTATGATTTGGGCATCAATTAACAAAACTCCAGTACACACCCATCCGGATCTGCAAACCCGGCAAGGGATAGCCGGGTGCCACCATATTATTATTTGTAAACCCAAAACCACCTCCCGGGCTTTTTCGGGCGGCATTCAGGTTCTCAAAACGGACAAAGGCTTTAAAAGGCCTGATCCGGAAATGTATATAAGCGGTAATGTCGGGCAAGGAGTTGGTGATCGTTATACTGTCCTGGTAGAAAAATTGTCCCAATAAAGGAGAATAATGATCTGCTTTATAGGGAGAACGGTAACGAAGTTCCGCCCCCATAGCAATATCCAGGTTCTTAAATCCGAGGTTTCCTTCATATGCAATACGGTTGCGCGTATAAATCGCAGGAAGATTAACCGGGGAATTACCGACCACCTGCTGAAAATATATTTCTGCATGCCAGTTCCAGGATTTTCCGAACCTGACTGTTTTTTGCAAAGCGATCTGCAAAACATTGAACAGGGAACTTTCCTGCTGAAACAGATCATATTGGGTTATATACGTAAAATTGGTCATTAAATAATAATGACCGGTAAGCCTGAATTTAAAGGACGGTAAAATATAGGATGCAAAAAGATGCGTATTGTTTTCCTTTTTAAAATTGCCTGTTGATGGCAATAAATAAAAACTGCTGCGGTTGTCAAAAATAAAAGAGGGAGTGCGGTTAGCATTTTCAAAACCCAAAAGCAGTGAGCCTGTTTTCTTCCCCAATAAACGCTGGAAACTGATATGCATATCAAAATCGCCGGCATTCAGTCCTGTAAAAAATAATTTCCCGTTTGCTTCGATATCCCATCGCTGGTTGCGGGTCCGGTTCCTGTATTCAGCATGACCTGCGGTATTAAAAAAAGATTTTTTCAGGGCGGCAAACTCCCCGCTTAGGTTTTGAATCATCACACCCAGCCGGATGAACTGCTGCAGGTTGTTCGCATCCGGGAACTGGTATATGGAAAAATCATTCCGGATCTCCGACCATTTGTCCTGAATGGAAAAAGTGTCATTCAATAATGTGTACCGGTAATAAGTTTGATAATAAAGGGAATCAGGTTTATACGCACCATGTGCAAAGTCCGTAAAATTATACCGCAGTTTGCTTAATGTGAATGTATGTTCAAATCGCAAACGGGGAAAAAACAAAGGCACCACGGTCGAATCGGTGACCAATGAATCTTTTTTTCCCAGGTCATATTGCTGGCGGAGCAAAAAATGGAATTCATTGTATTTATTCCCGGTAGAAACCTTCGTGCTGAAAAAATTGGTAGAAAAAACCTCGTCTCCGCCCAGTTTGGTGGGTATATTGAACCGGTCATTATAGTTGGCATTATCGAGATAATTCGCCTCATCCTTAATACCCCCGTTTTCGGAAGTCTGTAATTTGTTGGCCAGTAAAACAAAATAATTATTATACCGCTTGTTTTTTGACCGGAACCAGGAATCCAGTAAATAATTATTGTGATTGCTCTTCTGGTTCTTAAAAAAACCGGGCGAATTGATAAGCCGGTATTGAAACAAAAAATTCCAGTTCGGCTTGATGTTCTGCGTATGCATCAGTTCGATCACCTGTTCCACCCGGCTTCCCAACTGGTAGGTGATGGACGAATACGGTCTTGTTGTATTAAAGAACCTGACCTGTTCCATTTTCCATTTATAATTGTCCAGTGCGTGAAAACCGGGATCAAAGCCTGATCTGAGATTAGGTGAAAATAAAATGGACCGGGACGCATTGCCCAGGTTTCCCAGGTGAATATGGGTGGCCGGTATCGGGAACCGAAGTGAAAAATCACCGATGGATGAATCCAGTTTATAATTCCTGGCAGAATCCAGGTAACGGTAATGGATCGTGATCGAATCCTCGAGTTTATTCCGGTGACGAAGGCTATCTGTTTCTCCCGTACCCCCGCTCCTTCTGCCAAGACCCCCGGCCTGATTGATCTTATTAGTGACTCCCCGGAAGACATCATCCTGCGCCCGGGAAGCCGCAGCAAATACTAAAAAGAAAATAAGCAGGTATGTAAACTTTTTGACCAGCAATCAATATTTAGTGTATGACAAAATAAAACCTTTGCAAAATAAACAGTAGTCAGTTTTACCACAAAGGCCACAAATAAAATACAAAACAAAGTTCACAAAGACTATGCTGCGGACTTCGTGAAAAAACTTTGTGTTCTTTGTGGTAAAAAAAAATCGAATTTAAACACTTCTGCAAAATAAGTCCTGCAAAGCTATGACTCTGCATTAAAACTGTTAATTAATATTGTGTATGAAAAAAATTGAAAAAAGTTAATTCCTTCCCCAAAAGGGGATGAACGGATGGAATAATCCAATGAATTCAATAAGATAATAAGGTCAGGGAGAGAACGTCTATGCTATGTTACCAAGGTAATAAGGTTTTTGTGAAATATACCTTATTACCTTAATAAAAAATGTATTCTCCTTCGCAATAACCTTATTACCTTACTATGCAGACGAAAGACCAACCCTTTTTTTATTTCAGCCAAAAATGTCTGCCGAGTATACAGTTGAATTAACCTGATGATAAACGTTAAGAATTTTAAACCAGTTCGACTCATTATATTGCAGCCACCAGTTCCTTAAAGATCGTAGCGAGTTTGGGTTCGGCATGCCGGGCGGCTTCGAGCACTTCTTCATGCGTGATCTTGTTTTCTTCCCCACCCAGTCCCACATCGGTGACCACACTGATGGCGAATACCTGCAGTCCCATATGATTGGCCACAATGGCTTCCTGCACCGTACTCATCCCCACCACATCGCACCCGAGAATATGGATCATTTTATATTCGGCCCTTGTTTCAAAGGTTGGACCCGTTACAGCTACATAGATCCCTTCTTTTACTTCAAAATTATTTTTAGCGGCAATATTTTTTGCTTTTTCAATAAGATGTTTTTTATACGGTTCACTCATGTCGGGGAACCGGGGTCCGAATTCTGCGAGGTTCTTTCCCACCAGCGGGTTAGGTGTAAAAAAACTTACATGGTCTTTAATGATCATCAGGTCGCCCACTTTATACAGGGGATTAACAGCACCAGCTGCATTGGATAACAATAATGTTTCAATGCCGAGTAGCTTCATCACCCGGATCGGGTACACAATATCCTGTGCCCTGTATCCTTCATAAAAATGAAAACGCCCGGCCATGGCCACCACTGTTTTTCCACCCAGCTTCCCGAAAAAAAGTTTGCTCTTATGACCTTCCACGGTTGAGACGGGGAAATGAGGAATATCTTCATAGGCCACTTCTTTTTCGATGGTGATCTCTTCGGTGAAATTACCAAGGCCGCTGCCCAGCACGATGCCAACCTGCGGCGTGGATTTATATTGTTTTCTCAGGAACTTGACAGATTCCTTCAGGTCATTCATTATTTTTTTATGGTTCATATCAAAAAGATGGGCGGCAAACGTACAGAATTTTTCAATAGAGTTCCCGCAGATCATCGCAGATTTATCCGCAGATATCGCTGAACGCTTCGATTAAGACTGCGGGATCTGCGAGTCTTTTATCGGCGGAATCTGCGGGAAACAAAATTTAATACCGGAAGAAATCACAAAACTCCTCATCACACAAAAGCTTTTGAAGGCGGGGATCTTTTAATACGTCAACATAATCCATCCATTTCCCTTCCACTTTTATTTTCCGGAAGACCAGGCGTATTCCCTGGCTGTAATCCACCCACCAGAAAATATGTCCCGTGTATAAAGGCTGAATGGGTTTGCCATCCATTTTATGCCAGCCGTAAATGGCCACCCGGTCAGGCCTGGGATCCCTGGAAATTTTTCCGCTGATCACCACATCTTTCTGAATGCCCGCGATCAGACCCTTTCTTCCTTTTCGCTGACCTTCCACGATCAGGTGATGATGCCACATGGTGGGTGTGCTGTCGCGGAATGCATACATCGGCACCGGTTCTAATTTTACAGATGCCGCTTTATAAATATCATCTGACATTTTCCTGGTAGGTAAAAAACATTGAAAACTGTCGGCAATTTTCTGAGCCGCCCGGGGTGTAATATTTATTCTCGCCCAATCCTGGTCGTTACCGATGCTCAAATAATCAGGCGAAACATAATAAGTGGCTTTAATGGTTTTGCCGGCTGATGAATCGGTGATGGAAACATGGATAGCAGAAAATTTTTTTAAAAAACCCGGGACATTGCCGGCCAAAACTTCCTTCAACGCAAAAGAATCTCTCGCCGCCCATTTCATTTCAAATGCACGGCGATAAAATTCATTGCCGGTGGTGAAGGAACTACGATCAGGCCAGTGCATTTTTTTTACAGGCTCGCATGCCATTTCAAAAAGTATAACTGTAAAAATCAGCAGCCGTTTCATAATACATCAAAAGTAAAAGTTTATTTTAGAGAAAATTTAATAATGAAATATATCCTCCTATTCCTTTTCCCGGTATGGTTTTTTTCCTGTAAAGAGAGAAAACAAACTGGTACAGATCGCCAGCGGGAAATTGAAAACGGCCGCCTGAATTCAGCCGGGACCTATTCTGTCCCTGAAATCGGATGGGAAGTAACTATCCCGGAAGGATGGGAAGTGGTTTCAAAAAAAATGACCAGGGAAAACACGGAGAAAGGGAAAAAAGCCATTGAAAAAACAATGGAAAGCCATGTGGATGCATCCGGACTGAAGCAATTGCTCAACCTGCGGAAAGACCGGTTTAATTCCTTCCTTTCAACAATGGAAGCTTTTGATGCCGGAGAAGCGGGTTCTTATGAAGAATATAATCAGAATTTATACCAGGTAATGAAAGATACTTATGCCGGCCAGGGCATGAAGGTTGAATATGAAGAAGACTCCGCTTCGATCGACGGCCTTCTTTTTGATGTATTTAAATCCAGAATCTATAATAAAGAAGGAACGGAAGTCATCTTGAACCAGGTCATGTACAGCCGGTTGTTAAACGGGTATGATTTTGGAATGACTATTAGTTATAACAGCCAGGCCGCTCACGACGAAATGGACAGAATGATACACCGATCCCGGTTTTCCATCCGAAAATAATATACCCGGTCAGAGATTGAATGATATATCCATCGAAAAATAAAAACTGTTCTCTGTTTTTTCAGTGATCTTTTTTGTATATGCCGGCGCAACGGGCGGTTTGATGGTAAGAATAACAACAGCCGGGTTAGCAGGTATGGCCAAAAAGGGAGTGAATCCGAATGTGAAACGGTTCACGGAAAAACTGACCGGGATGCTGAATTCATAGTCCTGTATCTTTAGTTTGGATGCATCCGGCATGGAAGCTGTCACCGTAGGAGCAGCAGGACCCCTTCTGGGTCTGTAGCGCCTGTTGCCGAAATAAGATGAATAATAATTTCTTGTTTCCGCATTCAACGTAAAAGATGGCGTAATTTCCCATTTTTCACCCGGTAAAAACGAATGATCCAGTCCCCATGAAAGCCAGTAATCGTTCTTTGTGCTGAAGCTGATCCCAGGTTGAAGCCAGGTACGGATAAAAGGAAGATCATAAGCTGCCGTTGCAGACAAAACCCCCTTAACTTCAGCCGCTACATTGGTACTGCTGCTGTTGTAAAAATATTTTTCAGCAACTAATTGCCCTTCAAAATTTCCCAAAAAAAAATCATAGCCCGCTCCGAGGGTAAACAGGTCGAACCGTCCGGAACCGGATCGTAAGAGATAAGATGCCGAGCCTTCCACAAACAAACCGGATTTATGATAATACCCGAGTGATGGAGTGAGATAGGGTGTATTCAAAGAATCTTTCCGCCCGTTATAAACAGAATTGTTGATAAAATTAAGAGAAACCAGGCCATATGATTTCCTGGCCCCGGCGCTGTCCTGCGCGGATATCCCTGATACCGGAATGATCAACAGCCAGGTAAAAAGAACTTTTCTCATAGCCCTGTTTTGATCGCAAAAATGTGAATAGAAACGGGTTTCACAAAAAAGTTTATTAAATACAGTTACAGACCTGCTGCCTTCCCTGCGGTTTAATGGCTGTCACAAAATGTCACTCTACCTATACCTCATTAAAGAACAGGTTCCCGATATTCAAAAAACTCAGACTAATGACCAACGACTATCGACTAACGACTCATTTCTCTTCCCTATCTTCGCAACAAATTTCTATAATGAATCTCCACGAATACCAGGCCAAAGAATTGCTGAAAAAATACAATGTCCACGTGCAGGAAGGATTTGCCTGCAGCACCGTACAGGAAGCCGAAGATGCTTACCGCCAGATCAAGACACAGACCGGTAACAAGTTTGCCATCGTGAAAGCACAGATACATGCCGGCGGGCGTGGCAAGGGAACGATCAAAGAAAACGGTATCAATGGTGTGAAAGTGGCCAAATCTCTGGAAGATATCCAGGAATTTGCAAGGAAAATGTTAGGAGGTACGTTAGTGACACTGCAAACCGGGCCGGCCGGCAAAGTGGTCAACAAAATATTTGTAGCGCAGGATATGTATTATGAAGGTCCCAATGAAAGAAAAGAATTTTATCTCTCTATTTTATTAGACCGGAGCAAAGGGCAAAATGTGATCATGTACAGCACCGAAGGCGGAATGAATATTGAGGAAGTGGCGCATAAGACACCGGAGAAAATATTTAAGGAATGGGTGCACCCGTCAGGCGGTTTGTTGGGGTTCCAGGCGAGAAAGATCGCATTTAACCTGGGTTTAAGCGGTGATGCATTCAAAAACTGTGTAAAGTTTGTCACCAATCTCTATAATGCTTATACCGGGCTGGATTGTTCCATGCTGGAGATTAATCCGTTGTTCAAGGCAGCGGACAACAAGATCATTGCAGTGGATTGTAAAATGGGATTGGATGAAAATTCGCTGATGCGTCATGCCGACCTGGCCTCACTGAGAGATATAACCGAAGAAGACCCCACCGAAGTGGAAGCTGGCAAATACAACCTGAATTTTGTAAAACTGGATGGTAATGTGGGATGCATGGTCAATGGCGCCGGGCTGGCCATGGCCACGATGGATATGATCAAACTCAGCGGCGGCGAACCGGCCAACTTCCTCGATGTGGGCGGTACGGCCAATGCACAGACCGTTGAGGCAGGATTTAAAATCATACTGAAAGACCCGAATGTAAAAGCCATTCTCATCAATATATTCGGGGGCATCGTACGGTGCGACCGCGTGGCGCAGGGTGTGATTGATGCGTATAAAAATCTCGGCAATATCTCGATACCGATCATTGTTCGTTTACAGGGCACCAATGCGGTGGAAGCGAAAAAACTGATCGATGAAAGCGGGCTGAAAGTAGAATCGGCGATCTTACTGAGCGAAGCAGCGGATTTGGTGAAAAAAGCGGTTGCATAAAGTAATGACATCCTGAACTTGTCAACGTAATGTCACCCTGCCTGCCCCGACGAATGTCGTGGGAGCCCGTCGAAGGGTGATTCAGAAAATTGATTTCCCGGCTCTAAGGCCGGGATTTTTTATTATCTTCAAACATTGCAGTTTGCAAAAAAAAATTCGTTCACACGGCAATATGAAAGCAAAATCAATCAAAGGAAAATCAACGCAAGAGATTCAATCAGCCCTGCAGCAAAATATGACCGATGGTTTTAAACCAACATTAGCGATCGTCTTTATTTCAATACATCAGGATAGAAATGCGGTTTGTGCCATATTGGATGAAGCAGGTATTGCTGTATTCGGCTGTACAACCAATGGTGAATTCATTGATGAGGTTACGGAAAAAGGTTCGGCTGTTATCTTGTTGCTTGATATGCATAAAGATCATTTCCAGATCTATTTTGAAGAATTTCCGAATAGAAATTACCGTGACATTGCAAAAAGCCTGGCACAAAAAGCCAAAGAGAAATTCGATCAACCGGCATTCTTAATTGGACTGAGTAACCAGGCAACAGACGGAGAAGAAATATTGCGGGGATTTGAAGAGGTAATCGGGTATTCCATAAATGTGTTTGGCGGATGCGCCGGCGATGATTATTCACTTTCAGAACAGTTTGTTTTCACCAACGGAAAGGAAAGCAACAATGCGATATTATGTATCGCCCTGAATGAGGCCAACATAAAAGTAAAAGGGATCGCCACCTGTGGCTGGAAAGCGATCGGCACCGAGAAAACAGTTACAAAAAGTGAAGGAAATCATGTGTATACGGTGGATGATATCCCGGTACTTGACATAACTGCCAAATACGGCGGTATTCAAAATGTATCGGAGGATAACCAGAATCTGTTACTGGAAATCGCCGCTAACCTTCCCCTGCAATTACTCAGAGAAAAAGGAGATCCGGTCATGAGGCCCGGTCTCAAAATAGACTGGAGTGATCATTCATTTTATACCAGCGGTACCGTGCCGCAGGGATCGAAAGTAAAATTTTCGGTACAACCTGACCTGGATGTGATGGAAAAAGTGGTGAAAGGAGTTGAAAACTTAAAAGCAACCGAAATGCCCGAAGCCGATGCCCTGATCATATTCAGCTGCGCAGGCAGGATTCTTTCTTTTGGACCCATGATGAATATGGAGATCGAGGGTATCAGAAAGGTATGGAATGTGCCAATGGCCGGCATGTTCTCCAATGGTGAATTAGGAAGAGCCACGGGCGGCAACCTGGAAATGCATAACCTGACCACTTGTTGCGTGGCTCTGAAAGAAAAATAAATGCTACCTCAATTACAAAATATTTTAAACCTCATTCAGCAATCGGAAAAATTGACGGATGCTGAAAAAGCTTTATTGGAAAAAGAAGTGAAAGATGCTGAAAAAGCTTTTGAGATCATAAACTTTAAACTCGACCGCACCGATAAAGTAAAACGAACAACGGCCATTCTGCTGGAAGAAACGATCCAGGAACTGGAGCTCAAAAGAAAAGCGGTGGAAGAATCAAAAGATGCGTTGCAAAAATCTCTGGAAGAACTGAAAGCAGCACAGGCACAATTGATACATTCTGAAAAGATGGCCTCACTCGGTGAACTCACGGCCGGCATCGCCCACGAAATTCAGAACCCGCTGAATTTCGTCAATAATTTTTCAGAAGTGAGCAATGAGTTGCTGGATGAAATGAAAACAGAGATCAATAACGGTAATACTGAAGAAGCAAAAACCATTGCAGATGATGTAAAACAAAACCTGGAAAAAATCCTGCATCATGGCAAACGGGCCGATGCCATTGTAAAAGGGATGCTGCAGCATTCAAGAACCAGCAGTGGACAAAAGGAACCGACGGATATCAACGCACTCGCGGATGAATATCTGAGGCTGGCTTATCATGGTCTACGGGCAAAGGACAAAACATTTAATGCAGCCATGAAAACGGATTTTGATGAAAGTATCGGCCAAATCAATATCATCCCGCAGGATATAGGCAGAGTGATCCTGAATTTAATTACCAATGCATTTTATGCGGTAAATGAAAAAGCCCGGTCGGCGGTTATAACCCCGACGGCGGATGCTTATGAACCAACTGTTTCAATCCGGACAAAAAAAACCGGCAACAAAGTTGAAATAAGCGTTGCTGACAACGGCAACGGTATACCGCAAAAGATCCTGGATAAGATCTTTCAGCCTTTCTTTACCACCAAGCCAACCGGCCAGGGAACCGGCCTGGGTTTATCACTGAGCTATGATATTGTAAAAGCGCACGGCGGAGAATTGAATGTGGAGACAAAGGAAGGTGAAGGAACTGAGTTTATTATTCAACTACCGGTTAGTTAATCTTACAAATGGCCAATAAAACAAAAATCAGGACAAGTGCAGGGTACAAGACATCACCGCAACTGAAAGCTAAACCAGCCGAAGTGCAATGGCTCATGCATGAAATAAAAATTGAACAATCCCTGGAACGGGTTCGTGCAGTGGCTTTGATAATGAAAAAACCCGGGGACATGCTGGCGATTTGCAGAACCATTTCCAAACAACTGGCGCAACTGGGTGTAAAAGAGATCCGGAATGTACAAACAGCCATCTTTTATGAAGACCGCGGCACCTACATGAACTATGAATATTATGCAAAGCATGATAAAACCATCATTACCGAAACGGCGTATGCCAATAACAGGATTCATAAGGCATTTGCCACAAAAATGCTCAAAGGCCGGGGGCAGGATTTTGTTTCACATATAAAAGGGAAGAAAGTAAAGGAATGGCTGGCTTACCAGAAGACGACCAATGTTTTTATTGATAAATACCTGAACACGGCATCATCCCTCAATTATTACTGGCATTCGCTGGGGCCGGTCGCATTGGGAATCTCTACCTATTCACCGTTGAAAAAGGAAGAGCTGGAATTATTTCAGCGGTTTGTGAAAGTATTTGAATTGGCCTATCGCAGGTATCTGGATATTGAAATAGCAGCGGCACAGGCCAGGGCAGCAAGAATAGAAACAGCATTGGAAAGAGTCAGAGCTGTAGCCATGGCCATGCATAAACCGGAGGACCTGTCTTCGATAGGTAAGACCATTTTTACTGAACTAAAATCTCTCGGTTTTACAAGTGTCCGCAATACGGAAATGGTGATTAATAATGATGAAAAAGAAACCGTAAAAAGCTATCATTATTCAGACTATGGAAAGGATGAGATCATAGAGATAGGATACAAAGAGAATCCCATTGTAAAGAAATGGGCACATGATTTAAAAAAATCAGACAATGCATTTGTGCCGGTTAATATCCCTGAAAAACAAATGAAGGCATGGAATAAATACCGGAAAGAACTGGGCTACAGGACAGATCCCGGGCTGGCGAAAGCAAAAACAGTTCACTATTATTCATATTCTATTGGCCTGGGAGCATTAAGTATTTCAACCTGGCAGACCCTGGAGGAAGAAGAGATAAAAATACTGGAACGGTTCAGAAATGTTTTCAATCTTTCTTACCAGCGCTATATTGATATTGCGAAAGCAGAAGTACAGGCAAGGGAGGCGCAGATTGAAGCGGCCCTGGAAAGAATAAGGGCCAGGGCATTGGCTATGCACAGGTCTGAAGAATTTATGGATGTTGCAAAAGTAATGCGGGAGCAAATGGGATCCCTTGGACAGCCTGAATTGGAAACCTCGGCTGTGCATTTGTATGAAGAAGATGCTGATCATATTTTATCCTGGAGAGCTTTCCGCATAAGCAGTAATGTAAAAGGGCCGGTCACTTATGGTTTTTTTAAAATCCCCAAAAAATCCTGTGCAATAGCCCGGGAGTTTATGCAAAGATTTCACAGCCCGGCGGCTGATTATACTATAGAGGTGAGTGGCTCAAAACAAACGGAGTGGTACAAAATACTTTTTAAACTGGCCCCGGAGGTACAAGATGCCATGATGAAAAGGGGTACAACAAAAGAAAAACGATATTATCATTTTTCAAAATTCTCCGGTGGCGCCCTCCTGATGGTTTCATCAAAAGAACCCGCCAAAGATGCCATCGAACTGCAAAAAAGAGCTGCGGTGGTTTTTGACCTGGCTTACCGGAGATTCAAAGATCTTCAAAAAGCCGAAGTACAGGCCAAAGAGGCAGCGATTGAATTAGGACTGGAACGGGTAAGGGCAAGGGCTATGGCCATGCAGCATTCCGATGAACTGGCCGAACTGGTAGCAACGGTGTTCCGTCAATTAAACGGGCTTGATTTTTCACTGGCCAGTTGCATTATCTGGATTCACAACCCGGGTGATAAAACAAATGCACTTTGGATTGCGAGCGATAAAATGAATAAACCGGCCCGGCCTTTACAAATCGTCCCGTTCTATCCGCCATTTTTTATTTCTATTATCGCTGCCTGGAAGGTGAATGATCCCAAATGGATCTTTTCAATAACCGGAAGAGAAAAAAAGAAATTCGAAAAACTTTTTTTTGAACAATATCCCGAACTACCGGAAGCACTGCGAAAACCGGTACGGGAAAACAAACAAATAACTTTCTCTGCATCGTTCAACAATTTTGGCGCACTGGAAATTGTGGCAACAGAACCGCTGTCGGACGAAAAATTTGATATCCTTCACCGCTTCGGAAAAGTCTTTGATTCCAGTTATACCCGTTTCAATGATCTGCAAAAAGCCGAAGCACAGGCAAGAGAAGCACAGATTCAACTCGCTTTAGAAAGGGTTCGTGCCCGAACCATGGCCATGCGGAAAAGTGATGAACTACCTGAAACATCGCACATCCTTTTTGAACAAATGAAAGAATTGGGCGAACCTGTAGAGCAGTTAAGCATAGGTATAATACATGAAGAAAATAATGTGATCGAAATCTCGGCAACGCTTCATGGTGATACATTGAAAAAAATATACCTGCATAGCATTGATGAACCTTATATGATGACTAAGGTTTATAAAGCCTGGAAAACACAGCAAAAGACATTGATCGTGGAATTAAAAGGTGATGAACTTAATTCTTATAACAAGTACCGCAACGAGCTGACAAATTCAGAGATGTTTCCAACAAATTTTGGAGATGAGCATCGGCGGATTGTATATGCTGCTTTTTTCTCCAAAGGAATGCTTGCTTTAGGG
>CAZQGZ010000081.1:0-15182 GCA_964592935.1 uncultured Chitinophaga sp.
TTTCTGGTCTTCTATCATCAGGCCTTCGAGGTGCATGCGGTTGAACAGGGAAAAATCAACATGCTTGACCGTAACCTTTGTATGCAGGTTACGGGAAAGACGGTTGGTGACCTGCCGGGCGATCCAGTTCTGGCCAAAGGGGGTCTGGATAAAAATATATAATGCCACCAGCAGGAACAGCAGTGACAGGAAGAACCACTTCAGTATTTTTTTAAATCTCTTCAGGCTCAGGAATTTGTAATGTGTACTTCGCTATGCCTGCCTGGCGGCGGGCAGGGCTATACAGCACTATGTAAAATTAGTCAATCGCCTCCTTCAGGCAAATTCAATACCAATTATAGTATGAATGGTCAGGCAGAGGAATTATTGCAAATATTGTGCAGGGGATGGTAAATGGATGTTTTTTCACTTTTTATTGATAGAAAAGAACTTATTATGATGATTCTATAGTGACTTAGTTGATTGCTGGCTTTGCCGGAAAGCCATTTATACCGTTTGTAAAGGAAGATGAAAGGATTTAGCTAAAGTGGGTAATATTGTAATATTCCTGCCGGGAGAATAAAAAGATTTTGCCAGTATGATCACCAGGTTTATTCATTGTTTGCTCCTGTTCTTTTTCTTTCCGGGAATTGTAAAGGCACAAAATGATAACCATCCATCAAGCCGGAAAATAAAATGCAGGGACGATACAACACAGCTATATGCGCTTTATGTTCCGGAAATTGATATTCCCGGGAGTAACAGGGCTTTACTGATCTTTCTTGATCCGGCAGCAAGAGGCGATATCCCGGTGGAAATGTATCATGCCCTGTCCGATGAATATAAAATCATCATGGCAGGTTCATACAACAGCCGGAATTTCAATGGCCGGTCTTCTGTTGAGTCTTTTGTTGCCGTATATAATGATATCATCAGGCAATATAGTATCGACCCGGGCAGAATATGGATAGCCGGATTTTCGGGTGGGGCAAGGGCAGCCGCTTCGATCGCAATGAATTATCCCGAGATCAACGCTGTTATTGCCTGTGGGGCAGGTTTTGCCAATGATGATGAAATAACTTCAGCAAACATAAAAGCTTATGCTGCTATTGTTGGTGTGCGGGATATGAATTACAGTGAACTGCTGGACAACAGCCATTATCTTGACGAAAAGAAAATAAATAATATCCTCCTGACCTTTGATGGTGGTCATTCCTGGCCGCCGTCAGAACGATTGGGTCTTGCGGTCGAATGGATAATGAGCCAATCAAAAGATAATCTTCTGTTGCCTTCCGGCAGGGGTTCCCTTTTTTCGGCCTCTGTAAATAACAGGCTTGATTCAGGTTTTTTATATGCGGCCTGGGCAGATGCACAACAATTGGGTAAGATCCCGGCTTATAAAAAAACAGCGGACTCCTTGCTGAAGACTATAGAAAGCAGGAAACAATTTACAGCAGACCGGGAAAATTTCAGGCAGGCCATCCTGGAAGAACAGGATTGCATGAATGAGTTTTCAATGACTTTCAGCAAGCTGATCGGTCAACAAGCAGCAGGAGATAAAAATGACTGGATCCGGAAAGCCAGGTTGATCACAGTAATGAAGCGTGACAGCAATCATTACCGGCGGCTCGCTGCTGAAAGATGTTTTGACCATTGTACACGGACCTGCCTGGAATATTATTTTAAACTTTTCCATGAAGCTGATCATGAGATGGCTTTTTCTGTAGCGGAGATATTATCTTTTCTGGATCCGGAAAATCCTGAATCCTATTATTGCATGGCGAGGGCAAAAGCAGCAACAGGAAATAAGAAACAGTGCGAAAAATGGCTGGAGGAGGCCATCCGGAGGGGACTTGTCTTTAACAACAGGATCAGCCGGGATACAGTATTGTATAAAGTACTTACTAAAGAAGAAATGGAAATTTTGTTTGATAAAAATTGATCCTGCGTTTCAACTACTCCTTGTTCTTTGTATCCAACACGATCTTCTTCCGGTTCAGGAATTTTCCGATGGAAATGCCATAAGCCCGGTGCCGGATCTTGGGTCCTCCGTCTGCATTGCTCGTACTGGCCATGCCATGGGTGTATTGCGCAAAAAATAAGATGCCGTTACGGGTTTCATATCCCAATTGCACCAACATGTTCCCGGAAAAGTGGCCATAATCCCCGTAGCTGAATATCATTTTGCGGCTTACCGAACCACCGGCTTTCAGGTTGTAGGTTTCATTGCCAAACAAATGAAAATCGAGGGAGGGGCCTGCTTTAATATATGCATGACCGGGCCCCGATCCTAAATCATATTGCAATAAAGCTGCAAATTCAACAGTATGGATGGTGGTATTATTATCTTTTGCCAGTGAATCGGGGGGAAAAGTAAATTCCGTGAAACCGACTTTATAACCCTTCATGCTGTAAAAAAAAGCAGGAGCAAAGAATAACTTTTCTTCAAACGGGATTTTTAAACCAACCCCTGCCTGGAAACCATATTTCAAATCGTTTTTTTGTTTTTGATTCAGGATCGTATAACGGGCACCGGTTGCCTGCGGCCCGGCAAAAAAATTGATATCAAACTGGCTTCGGGCTTTGAATGATAAGGACAAAATAAATGCGACACAATAAATACACTTCATTTTCGATATGCGGATGGTGGAAGCGATAAAAATAGAGATAATATCCCGTAAAGCAAAGAGGTGAGTTTTTCCCGCAGATTGCGCAGATCTGCCCGCAGATTTCGCAGAATTAAATTGTCATCAATCTGAGAATTAATCAGTGAAATTTGCAGCAAAATTAAAGACCATTCACTTTTCTGAAAATTGAATCTTTGATATTTGAGGAATTAAAGTTCACCAGTAAGCCGAGCTTTAAACCGGATAATCTCAAATACGTCAGTACCTGCTTGTGATGAATTTCGGCTAGATTTTCGATTGATTTTACTTCAATTATAACAAGATCGTTTACCAGAATGTCAATACGAAATCCAGCTTCAAATTTGATTTTTTCATAAACCATCGGAAGGGAGACTTGTTTTTTGACTTGAAGACCTAATTGCTGTAATTCATATACAAGGGCAGTAACATATACCGATTCAAATAAACCTGGTCCAAGAGAATTGTAAACCTTGAAGATGGCCTTCCTGATAAGAAATGAAATGTCATTTTCATTCATAAGATTCTTTTTCAGAAAAGTAGGATTACTTTTCCCGGGAGAATTGTTGTTTTCCCCGATTATTTTATAGAAAAATCTGCGTTTATCTGCGAAAAAAATCAGCGCAATCTGCGGGAAAAGTATTAAAACTTCTTTGAAGGATCCTTTATGGCCGAACTAAGATTGTACTGCTGGGATTGTCCTTTGGGAATAGACAGACTTTTCCATTTTTCCCCTTTTATCATTTTGCCGATAAAAAGTATCTGCCCGATATGATAAGGATAATGCGCCAGTTGCCTGTTGAGGGCATCCATCACGGTCAGTGGTTCTTTGCGGATATAAATTATTTTCAACAGATCTTCCTCTTTCAGTGATGCCAATGCATCCAGGAAACAGGCCCATCCTTTTTCCCAGAGTTCCAGGACTTGTTGTTTCGAATAGGAGTGCAACTCAAACTCATCATCCCGATGCCGCCATTCTTTTTCCCCGTCTTCGGTCAAAAAGTGGGTGAAACGGCTGAGCATATTCCCGGCGATATGCTGTACTATAATGGCGATGCTGTTTGATGAAGGATCGGGACGAAAATGAAAATCCTTTTCATCAAGTTGGTCAAAGGCCTTATCTCCAAGGTCCTTGTAATATTTTATCCGGCGGGTGAGTGTTTCAAGATATTCTTTTCCTAAAGTATTCATGATTGACTGTATTGATCTCTCCATTTCGATTTTCACTTGAGTCTTGTTTGTTGAGTGTTGATTATTGAGTCTTTTCTTCCGAACAATAAAGACTCAATATATCAATAAACAAGACTCAATATTTAGGTTTTTACGACTACAAACAACTTCACGTTACCATCCCTCCGCCGCATCATCCCCCCGCACATCGGCAACTGCTTCTATTTTTTTATCTGCCAATACTTTTATCACTTCAGTTCTTCCGATAGGCCCCCTGTCATTTACAGTATATCCTGATTTTCTTAAAGCCTCCCTGGTTTCTTCGGGAACCGCTCTTTCCACCGCTATTTCATCGGGCAGCCACTGATGATGGAATTTAGCCTTCCATACAGCATCTTCTGTGCGCATATTAAAATCAATGATGTTGATTATAGTTTGAAAAACAGAAGTAGGTATAGTAGTGCCACCCGGTGTGCCAAGTACAAGAAAGGGATAATTATCTTTTAAAACGATGGTTGGCGACATGGAACTCAGCATGCGCTTACCTGCCTTGATGGCATTGGCTTCCCCGCCAACAGCGCCATACATATTCGGCACCCCGGGCTTAATACTAAAATCGTCCATTTCATCATTCATAAAAAAACCGGCACCACCGACCACTGTTTTACTTCCATAAGAGTCGTTGAGCGTTGTTGTCACAGCTACGGCATTACCCTCATTATCCATCACACTGAAGTGGGTTGTTTCTTCACTTTCATAACCCGGAACCATGCCGGGTTGGATCGTTGTACTTGGTGTTGCTTTCAGCGGATCATAATCCGACATTCTTTCCTCCAGGTACTTTTTACTGCTGAGTATGGCCACCGGCACTTTATAAAAATCTGCATCACCCATATATTTTGCCCGGTCGGCAAAAGCCCTGCGCTCGGCTTCAACCATCAGTTGAATGGCCTGTGGCGACAAAAAACCCATCTTGCCGATATCCCTGTCTTCGATCATCTTCATCATTTGGTTCACAAGCAAACCACCGCTGCTCGGCATGGACATTCCAACAATTTTATAGCCTTTATATTCGAATATATGCGGCTCTCTTTTTTTGGCTTTATAATTTTTTAGATCCTCCAGGGTAATTATTCCATTCCCTCTTTTCATTTCTTCCACGATAAGCCGGGCCGTTTCACCTTCATAAAAACCGGCCGGGCCATTGTCTCTTATTCTTTTCAGCGTGTTGGCTAAATCTGTTTGTATTAAAGTATCTCCTGCTTTCCATTCCTGCCTGCCGGCCGGCGGGTTTTCTTTAACAAAGACAGGGGTGACCGTATTATATTTTTTCAATACTTCCTGTAAATCATTGAACGACCTGGCTTCCCTGGCTGTAATCGTAAATCCTTTTTCAGCTAATTCGATAGCCGGCTGAATCAGTTTGTCGAAAGAAAGCCTGGCATATTGATGTGAAGTAAATAACCCGGCCACCGTTCCCGGCACGCCGCCGGAGAGATGGCCTTCCTGGCTTTTTTCAAAGAGTGGGTTTCCTGTTGCATCCAGGTACATATCACGCTGTGCATGGCCCGGCGCCGTTTCCCTGTAATCAACCGAAACCAATTCACCACTGGCTAATCTGGCAACAAAAAAACCACCACCGCCCAAATTACCCGCCTGCGGATAAACAACAGCTAATGCTAATTGTGTGGCAATGGCAGCATCCACAGCATTACCTCCCATTTTTAATATTTCTACTCCTATTTTACTTGCAAGGGGGTGTGCAGATACCACGGCTCCATTCCTGCATGTTATCGTCTTTTGAGAGCTGTATTGATAAGGATTAACGGAAACAACATAGTGAGTGTTTTTCCGGCTGGTGTTGCATGAAAAAATGGCGGATAAAATAAGGAAGAGCAAAAAATATTTCTTCATGTCCATGTTTATTTACGGAAAGATACTTATAGCGGTTCAAATTATTAAATCCGGTAAACAAAGTGAAAATAGTTAACCGCTGAGACGCGGAGAGCATAGAGTTATTTATCCAGCCAGTATTTCTCTGGGTCCTCAGCACCCCTGCGGTACGATCTTTAAATTTAAGCCAGCTTTGGAGTGCAGAATATGGGAAGTGCTTCTATTACGTATCTTGCGGACCATTTAATGTTTTGCATTCCCGGGAAAACGGAAAGCTGATGTTTCCCTATGCTGTTTTCCCGGCCGGGCAATAATATTTGTCATTGTAAACAAATCAAACTAAAACAAACAACATGCTGAAAAAATTATTCGTCATTACAACGATGGTTGCCGCCCTGGCTGCCTGTAAAGGAAAATCCAAGGATGCCTATAACTACAGTAACGATATTGTTGCAAAAGAACGGAAACTGCAGCCGCTCGTGATGGAAGTTGAAAATGAGGTAAAAAAATTTTATTCCGAAGGGAATTATTCCGGAATTGCTTCTGCCGGTGAAAAAATGGAAGGCGATGTGCAGAAAACCATTGATGAAATAAATGCCATGCCGGTTCCCAAAGCAAAAGAGGCTGATAATTTTAAAACAGCAGTGATACGCTATTTTTCTTTCATTAAAAGGCTGTACACCCGATATAAAGATTTCGGCCGGGCAGAAACCGAAGAAAAAAGGCAGGAAGTTTTGGGCGATATTCAAAAGATTGTTGAAGGGAAACAGGAACAACTCGATGATATGCAGAAGGCGCAGCGGAAATTTGCGGAGGTGAACGGGTTTAAGCTGGATACGAAAAAATAGTAAGTCGTAAGTGGGGAGTTGCTGGTGGCTAATGGCTACCGGGAAATTCAATCATGGCCGGTACTGGTTTATTTGTTTGCTCCCTGTTATATCTGGTTAAACCGGAGCTGACCGGTAATGACGTGGGTAATGTAGCCAGGGTTGTTTTTTGGTTTAGTACTATAAAGTAAAAAGATTTTTTCGAAAGGTTTTTTACTAAGTTAATTAGGTTTAAAACCCGGAAACCTTTTTACCTTAGTGGTAAAACATAAATTTTCTTTCCCGGCCTTATTACATTATTGAGTTGATTGGAATTGTCCTTCAGGCCACCCCCTGGCACGGGCTATTAATTTTGATAATTGATACATTATACCATGAAAAGAATTTTTTTTATTGCAGCCATCATAACCGGGTTTGTTTCCTGCAAATCCGGATCCAATGCCGCCCTCAAATACAATCAGCGTATTGTAGAAATGGACAGGAGTGTTCAGCCCGAAGAACAACTGACCGAAGACCGTGTGGGCCGTTTTTACAACGAAGGGAAATATGACAGTATAGGAGCGGCCGGGGAGCATATGGAAACGGTATTGCAAAAGACGATTGATGATATTCAATCCATGCCTTCCCCGGATGCAAAAGGTATTGAAGATTTTAAAGCCGCGGCCCTTAAATACTTTGCATATTTCAAAAGCATTTATACTGTGTACAAAGAATTCGGGATGGCAACCACGGAGGAGAAAAGACAGGAGCTGATCGACAAAAAGCAAGACCTCTGGGCCCGGAGAGATGATGCAGTTAAAGAGCTTCAGCAGGCTCAGAAGATATTCTCCGATGCAAATGGTTTCAGGATGCAATAGGCATAGTCAATGGGTAATGGGCAAAAGGCAATGATTTACACAAGCGGGCCGTTCCCTTTATTGAACTTCATTTATATTCGCTGAATAATTATGACGGAATGAAAAAAGTAATTGCCCTTACTCTTTCTCTTTTTTTCTCTTTGTTTCTCTTAGCCCAGGCTCCTCAAAACTGGACCTCTGCCGAAATGTACCAGGCATTACGGAAACTTAATGTACTGGGTTCGGTTTTATATGTGGCAGCACATCCCGATGATGAGAACACCAGGCTCATTGCTTTTTTATCGAAAGATAAACTGTACCGGACCGGTTACCTGTCCATGACAAGAGGTGACGGCGGACAAAACCTGATCGGGGATGAACAGGGGATTGACCTGGGATTGATCAGAACGCAGGAGCTGTTATCGGCCCGGAGAATTGACGGCGGCGAACAATTCTTTACCCGTGCATTCGATTTCGGTTATTCCAAAACACCCGAAGAAACATTTACCAAATGGGATAAAGAAAAGATCTTAAGCGATGTGGTTTGGGTGATCAGGAAATTCCAGCCGGATATTGTCATTACAAGATTTCCGACAACCGGGGAAGGGGGGCATGGCCATCATACGGCTTCAGCCATATTAGCCAATGAGGCTTTTGCAGCAGCTGCAGATCCCAATCGTTTCCCGGAACAATTACAATATGTAAAAATCTGGCAGGTCAAAAGGATTTTATGGAACACGTTCAATTTCGGCGGCACCAATACACAAAGCAATGACCAGTTCAAAATAGATGTGGGGGGTTATAATCCTTTATTGGGGAAAAGTTACGGAGAGATCTCTGCCACCAGCCGCAGCCAGCATAAGAGCCAGGGTTTTGGCGTGCCGGCAACAAGGGGAGAAGCGATAGAATATTTTAAAGCCACCCAGGGTGACCAACCGGCAAATGACCTGATGGATGGGGTGGATCTCACCTGGAAAAGAGTAGCAGGAGGAGAGGTTATTGAAAAAATCGCGGATAGTTTATCGGCTTCATTCGACTTTTTGCATCCTGAAAAATCGGTAAAAGGATTGGTGAGATTGTACAGATCATTACAATCCATCCCGGATAGTTACTGGAAGAATAAAAAGCTTGCGGAAACCAAACAACTGATCGAACAATGCAGCGGAATGTTTTTGGATGCTACCAGCCCGGAACAGTTTGCGGTTCAGACCGATTCTGTAAAAATAAATTTCTCATTTAATAACCGTCTTGGAACGGATGCGGTGTTGCAAAAAGTGCAGGTTGACCGGTTTGATTCCAGCTTTTCCAAAACGCTGGAGCGGAACAGGAATTTTAATTTTTCCAAGACATTTTTTGTCCCGGCTGATAAAAAAATCACACAACCTTACAAAAAAAAAAAAAAAATGGAGGAAGGTTATTTTAATGTAAGCGATCAGCAACTCATCGGTCAGCCGGATGTGGAACCTTCGTACCAGGTAACGGTACAGATCAAAATTCACGGTGAGCTATTTGATTTTTACCGGGCTGTCAAATATAAATTTACAGATCCTGTAAGAGGCGAGTTGTATGAACCGTTGGTGGTCCTGCCGCCCGTATTGATCTCGCCGGATGATAAGATCAAAATTTCAAAAGGAGACAATTCATTTACCGGGGTATTGAATTTGACCGGGAAGAAAAAAGGTTTTCAAACCATGTTGAAAGATGTGGGCAGAGAACAGGCGGATGATGTTAAAGTACAATACACTCCTGACCAGTTGGTTTTTGAGGACAGGAACAAAACGATCCCGGTCAGTTATTCTATTCAGGCCAGCCGGGACAATGATTATTATTTTGCAGCAGATGCCAATAACGGGAGAAAAGATGTCTACCATCTCGGTATGAAGGAAGTTAAGTATGATCATATTCCTTACATCAGCTATTTTACCATAGCCACTGTGACCAATAAAAAACTTGATTTAAAAACGTACAACAAAAAGATCGGTTATATCATTGGCGCCGGGGATAAAGTGCCTGAGGCCCTGGAACAGATGGGTTATGAAGTGACCCTGCTCACCAATAAAGAACTTTCGAGGAATCATCTCGACCAGTTTGATGCCATCATCACGGGCGTCAGGGCTTATAATACCAATGAATGGATGAATAATCATTACGACAAACTGATGAAATATGTGAATGACGGGGGTAATTTAATTGTGCAGTACAATACCAGCAACCAGATCGGGCCGGTGAAGGCAAAGATCGGGCCTTATAATTTTAATATCACCCGGAACCGGGTAACGGATGAGAACACAAAGGTTACTTTATTGAAACCAGAACATCCTGTATTTAATTTCCCCAATAAAATAACCGATGATGATTTCAAAGGATGGATACAGGAAAGAAGTATTTATCATGCCGCTGATTCATCCGGTAAATTTGACAAGCTGATCGGTATGGCGGATCCCGGTGAAAAATCAGATGACGGCAGTTTGATCGTTGCAAAATATGGCAAAGGATGGTTTACCTATACCGGGATTGTATTTTTCAGGGAATTGCCTGCAGGCGTGCCGGGTGCCTATCGGCTGCTGGCAAATATCATTGCATTGAATAAAAAGAAAGCTTTTTGAATAGTGAATAAAATTGAATCAGCCCTCCTCGTCGGGACAGGCTGCGGAACATAGCCCGCATAAGAATTCACATAGATAACTATGTGTTTCCTTCTATGGGAACTATGTCCTGTGTGGTTCCTAATTTTTTGTTCTACTACATACCTGCTCCAAATATGGATGGAGCAGTCCAGGAATTTGAAAATTGAGATATTTTATGGCAGGACAACCAAAACCGGATGTACGAAGAGGAGAGATGGCTTTCCTATTTGCTATTGTGCTTGGACTTGCCGTAGGTATATTGATCAAGAAAGTAAGGATCGGTATTTTGATCGGGTTGATTTTGGGTATCATGATCGTACTGACCGGCTGGTTACGTTCAACAAGAAAATAATTTATGTCAGCTCCGGATAACGATAAAGCGCCTTTGTTTAAAAACTGGAACTACTGGTATATGCTGGTGATCGGATTCCTGGTCATATTAATCATCCTGTTTAGTCTCTTCACAAAAAAATTCGCATGAGCCAATTGGATTGGATAGTGCTGATTGTTACGTTGCTGGCCATCATCACGTACGGCCTGTACAAGAGCCGTACTTCGCATAATCTTGATGGTTATTTTTTATCCAACCGCAGTATGCCCTGGGGCCTGGTGTTATTAAGTATCATGGGTACGCAGGCCAGCGCCATTACTTTTCTTTCGGCACCCGGACAGGCCTATACCGACGGGATGCGCTTTGTTCAGTATTATTTCGGGATCCCGCTGGCGATGGTGGTGATCTGTATTTTTTTTGTTCCCATTTTCAGCAAACTGAAAGTTTATACGGCTTATGAATATCTTGAGAACCGGTTTGATAATAAAACAAGAACGCTGACTTCTTTTTTGTTTTTGTTACAAAGAGGTTTGTCAACCGGTATCAGCGTCTTTGCACCTTCCATTATTCTTTCTTCCCTGTTTGGATGGAATATTTATTACACCAATATCTTTATGGGTGGTTTGCTGATCATCTATACTGTGAGCGGCGGCGCCAAAGCAGTGGCCTATACCCAGCAACTGCAACTGATCATCATCTTTATCGGTATGTTCCTCGCGGCTTACATGGTGGTCAACATGCTTCCCAAAAATGTAAGTTTCACTGATGCATTACATGTAAGCGGCAAACTGGGCAAACTGAATGTGATCACCACTGGTTTTGAAAAAGGTCATTTCAACTGGAGCGACCAGTACAATTTATTAAGCGGGCTGATCGGGGGATTTTTCCTGGCCCTGTCTTATTTCGGGACCGATCAATCCCAGGTCGGCCGCTATCTCACGGCGAGATCTTTAAAGCAAAGCCGTTTTGGCCTGCTGATGAACGGCCTGGTGAAAGTGCCGATGCAGTTTGCTATCCTGCTGATCGGAGCCCTGGTGTTTACTTTTTATCAATTTAACAAAGCCCCGATCTTTTTTAATGACGTGCAGGTAAAAAAACTGGAGAAGTCGGCTGTATATAAAGATTCATTTATGCTGGTGCAAAAGCGCTATGATGAGATCACGGCGCTGAAACAACAGGCCGTTGTCAATTATTCGGCTGCTTCAGATAATAATAATAAAATTTCTGAAGAGCATTATTTGTCCGAATTGCAAAGACTACAGGATACGGCCAATATCATGCGGGCAAAAGTTAAAACATGGCTGAACACAAAAACCGTAGGCGGCGACGGCAACGATACCAATTATATTTTTCTCCGTTTTGTGGTGGATTATTTGCCGGTGGGACTGGTAGGTCTGCTGATCGCTATCATTTTCCTGGCTTCATGGGGAAGTATTGCGGCTGCGCTGAATTCGCTGGCCTCCTGTACCATGGTTGATTTTCATAAACGGTTCACCAAAAAGAAAGAAAGCGGTGAGGATGAATACCGCTTATCGAAATGGTATACGCTTGTATGGGGAATTTTTTGCATAGTCGTGGCCATGTTTACATACAATATCGGCAACAGCCTGATAGAAGCCGTGAATGTATTGGGTTCTCTTTTTTATGGCGTGATATTGGGTGTTTTTTTGGTCGCTTTCTTTATCAGGAAAATCAGGAGCGGGCATGTTGTTTTCTGGGCAGCGGTATTGGCGGAGTTGCTGGTATTGATGGTTTTCATTCTTACTAAAATGAGCATTATTAAAATGGGTTTCCTCTGGCTCAATCCCATCGGGGCATTTGGTGTAATATTATTCAGTTTGATTTTAAATACAATGATGACAAAAAAAATAGCCCCTGATAGGACTATTTAAAATGTCGGGGTCTAAAGTCCCCCTGCGGGGGATTTAGGAGGCTGTATTTATTTATTCAACTCCGCGAGCAACTTTTCATTCAGCTTTACATAATCATCATTCTTTTGCTCGGTAGCCAGCGCTTTTGATTTTTCTGCGGCTGCCCTTGCTTCGTCTTTTTTACCCAGTTTGGCCAAACAATTTGCTCTTTGATGTTGAATCCAATAAGCATTGGGTTGCAATTCCGTTGCTTTATCAAACCATGCCAAAGCCTGGTTCAGATCTTTTCCATTATCCATATAGTACATGGCGGCAGTAAAATAAGGGCGGTTGTCTTTGTTCATCAGCTGGTCGATCTGTGCCATGATCTTTGTTTCTACATCCGTTGCAATCGGTAAGGCAACTACCGTTTTGTCCCACATCATATGCAATTCGCAGGAAGTTGGCTTTACATTGGCAAACTGCATGGTAAATGTTTCAATGGGATCATCCATATCCATGGTCTTTGCTTCCACTCTGGCTATATCCTGGTCCTGCTTGTAATCTGCAGGGCTGGTGACATCGGTTTGTTTGGTGATGATGATGGTCCAGTTTTTCTTATCAGGGATGGTGAGTAAACCATATTTACCGGCAGGAATTTTCGTGCCCCCGATCGTTACGGCATCTCCGAATGTGAGTGTGGTGGCATTATTGGCACCGGTGCGCCATACTTTTCCATAGGGAACCAGGTCACCGAAGATCTTCCTTCCTTTTACCCCTGGGCGGGAATAGGAAAGTTCAATGTTGGACAGTCCGAAATTCTGTTTGATCGTTTGTGTCGGGCTGGGCTGCGGTGTTGTCAGCGTTTGCGCATTGGAAAAAAAGGCAGTGAGAACAGCAGCAATTGAGATAAAGAGTTTTTTCATAACAAGTATTTTTTGAAGGGCAAAGGTAGGGAAGAGAAATGAGTCGGGAAGGTCAAATGGATCATATAGGTCAAATGGTTCATATGAAGTCATTTGGTCATATTGTTCACATAGGTCAAATGGGTCATTCAGGTCATATCACGGGTTTCTTTTTTAGCAATTCTATTTCACTTGAACGACCATATGACTTATATGACCGATTCAGCCACATTAACTTAAGGGAAATTCAAATATGACTATAAGACAGATGACTGATGCTAAACAGATGGGGATGAAAAAGAATTCAAAACGATCTTAGAAACTGATCGTGACCGTCGTCCTGCCGTTTTTGGCATTGCGTTTCCATTTGGGTCCTTCTTTGATCAGCCGGATCGCTTCTTTATCGCATTTGCGGCAAAGTGATTTCACAATTTTGAAATTAACGGGTTCGCCGTTTTTGTCCACTTCAAAGGACACTTCCACCTGTCCCGAAATGACTTGCTGGGATTTGAGTTCTTCAGGAACATTCAGGTTATTGGTAAGATAGGTATCATATTTATCCCATCCATCAGCCGGTTCGGGTTCTTCCAGCTTTTTATTGGCCATGCGGTTTCGGGCGGCCGCATTGGGTTTTTGATTGCTGATGACCACTTCCGATAAACTTTTATCATCCTGCAGGATCACCTGGTTTTCGGGAACATTGTTCCTGAGCTGTACATGGGTGTTTTCAAAACCCAGCGATCTCACCTGCACTGTCAATACAGAATCAGGGTATGTGATATTGAAATTCCCGGAAGCGTCTGTATAAGTCCCTGCATTATTATCATTGGCGTTATACACTTTTGCAAAGGGTAAACCCACATTGTTGGCATCGGTCACCCGGCCACGGAACGTATTCGAAACCTGGTTGCGGTAATACTGTTCTTCGTTTACCTTGCGGCTGGTTGTAACGGCTCCTTTATTCTGCCTTTCATCATTGCCCGGTGATACTGCTGCGACATTATCCTCTTCCCGGTCTATATTCTTTTTATGATTCTTCTCCTGTTTATCTTTTATTCCATCCTTTGCAATTTCTTTTATATCGGCATTACTGGCCGGTGCAATGACCACATCTCTTTTTGATTCTTCCGCCGGTTTGGGTGCTGTGACCACCGGCTGATTTGTATTAATTGTAACAGGAGTTACGCCGCCTGTTGTTATATTGCCCTGGCCATCTACATCGGTTTTGGTGATAGCTCCCGGTGTACTGTCCCGGGTAGTAACAGTAAATGTTTTTTCATTTTGACCGGAAGGAAATATACGGGTGCCGTTTTTTGTTTGAATAGAATCGGTTGTTGAACTAACAACAACTTTATTGATTTGGTTGGTATCTGTAGCTTTTGTCTCGCCGGTTTTTTGGGGTTCAGCCTGTGCAATATCATTTGATGAATGGCGTGTAAAAAACAATTGTTTTGCCAGGAGCCCGGCCCCGGCGAATAATATCACCATCGCGGCGGCCCTTAACCAGGGGAAAGATGATTTTCCGCCGGTCTTCATGGTGATCACCTTCGCCGTTTCAACTTTTTCTGATAATCTTTTCCCCAGTTCATTCATGTCTGCGGTATGATCAACACCTGCAACAGCATAACCTTCCAGTGCATCGGCCAGGAAAGGATCATCCAGCGCCGCTTTTTCCAGGTCATGTTTTTCTTTGGCAGAAAGCAAACCCCGGTGATATTTTTCAATATCAGCTCCTGTAAAATTCTTTATGTTATTATCTTTTGACAAAATTCCAAAAATTAAAATTCCAGATTCCAAATCCCGATTTGCTGCCAGCTGACTAATGACTATCGACTAACGACTCTCTCTTATCCATACAATTCTTCAAATTCCTCCTCCCGTTCTGGATTAAACTTCTTACCTGGTTCCAGTCGTGCCCGGTCGTTTCCACTATTTCATTATAGCATTTGCCATCCAAATAAAAGAGCTTTATCGCTGTTCTTTGTTCTACCGTCAGGGTACCGAGACAGAATTCAAGCATTTTGAAATTCTCTTCTTTTTCCAGTACGCCATTCAGATGCACATTTTCCTCTGATTGCACAAATTCAGATTTAAACTCAACGGTTTTCAGGTTTTTTGG
>CAZQGZ010000082.1:0-4156 GCA_964592935.1 uncultured Chitinophaga sp.
AAAATAAACCACAGCGCACACAGAGAAACACAGGAAATACAATTAGGCACTGTGCCCGCCGTGGTTAAAAAAAGAAAAAAGAGACTTTTGAGTTGGCTTGCAAATTCAATATTCGTATTTCTACGAATCCTTATTTGAAAAATTCCTTTTTTCCATAAAGTAACTTTACTCAATATTTATTTTTAAACTGCTATTCAGAAGCAGTCCGGGGCAATAAGCAAATATGTTTAATAGTTTTACGGCAGAATCTTTTTTCCAATATCCGGGGATTTTACAGCGCTGTTTATCTCAGGCCGTAAAACTTTTTATGCTTATGAAGGGAAAAACCAAACTGGTATCTGTTGTGATACCCGCCTACAACGCGGCTCCTTTTATTGAAGAAGCGATCAGTTCAATAAACGGGCAGACCTATACAAACCGGGAGATCATAGTTGTTGATGACGGGTCAACTGATCTTACGGCTTCTGTTTGTGAACAGCTCAATATCTCCAATCTGAAAGTAATACGACAGGAGAATGCCGGTGTTGCTGCGGCCCGGAACAAGGGACTCCTGAATGCAAACGGTGACTTTGTTGTTTTTTTTGATGCGGATGACCTCATGACCCCGGACTTTCTCTCTTCGAGGGTGCGGGCATTGCAGGATGACCCGGAATTGGGTTATGTCGGGGGATTGGTGGAAACCTTTCCGGCTAAAATAAAAACAAGAAAAGCGGCGGGTTCCGATCCGGTCAGGGAGATCCTTTTTTTTGATTCATCATTTGTAACGATTCCGTCCAATTACCTGTTTAGAAAAGATGTACTGATCAATAACAGGATCTTTTTTAATAAAGAACTCAGCAGCAGCGCCGACCGGTTCTTTATCCTGGAAGTGTCAAAGTTTACAAGGGGAAGGCATATAACCAGTGAAAGCGGAAAACTTTTATACAGGATTTCAAGCCAGAGCATGTCTCATCGTGTTACACCGGGACTGATCATAGATAACGAAAAATTTTATTTCGAATTAAAAAGAAAGAATTTATTGCCGGCTGTTAATAAACAAAAATTCAAAAGTTTATATTTTCTTTCGCTGGCAAAAGGTTTTGGTATGGTAAAATACTGGAAAAGCGTGGTGAAATATCTTTTTATGTCTTTTATCAATCACCCGGTTTTTTTTGCGGGAAACTTCAGGAAAAGCCTCTCTGACTCATCTTCTTTTAAATGAGGGTAGCAGCTGTATGCTGCCTGCTCCTCCTTTTGTTTAATATCCTCTTTTTTTATGTCATCTGAAAGACAACCTGTTGAATCGGCTGGTCGTTGGTGGGGCGAACATATCCACCGTTACAATGAAGCCCTGCTGCATATCAATCCGGATGATATTGTATTGGATATTGCCTGCGGAACCGGATTCGGCACTGATATTATCGCCGGTAAAACAAATGGAAATGTTATCGGAGGCGATATTGCGGCTGAGGCTATTGAAGAGTGCAGAACACACTGGAAAAAACCAAACCTTGAATTCAGGGTCCTCGACGGCACCCGCCTGGATTTTCCCGATCATTATTTCAATAAGATCGTTTCTTTTGAAACAGTAGAACATACAGGACAATACCGGGAAATGGTAGCTGAATTTGCAAGAGTGCTGAAACCCGGGGGGCAACTGATCCTTTCCACGCCCAACCGGGAAGTATCGAGTCCGGATGGTATTATCGTCAATCCTTTTCATATCCAGGAATTCACCTGCGATGAGCTGAAGCAGATCCTGGAACCATTCTTTTCGAAGGTTGAACTTACTGGTCAGCGTTATATTCGTTACGATAAAAGAACAGCCGGGCGACGGATCGGCAAATTCTTTGAAAAGCTATTTCTTAGTTTTGGTATCCGTAAACTTCCTTACAACTGGCGGAGTGGATTTATGAAACTTTTTTTTGGTTATCCTTTATATCCCCGGGAGACTGATTTTATCCTGGAAAAGGATATGAACCGGGTAAAAAAAGAATGCCCGGTACAGTTTGCTGTTTGCTATAAATCATAAACCCTGAATTATTGATCATGACATTAAAAATAATTAAGCGATGAAAGTATTAATCACCGGGGGCGCCGGCTTTATTGGTTCATCCCTGGCAGATGCCCTGCTTGAAAAAGGGAAAAATGAAATTGTATTGGTGGACAACCTGCTCACTGGCCGGGCGGAAAATATCCCGGTTCATCCCCAATGCCGCTTCATCAAATGCGATGTAAATAATTATAATGATATTGCCCCGGTATTTCTCGCTTTCCGGTTTGATTATATTTTTCATTATGCCGCTGTCGTGGGAGTTAAGCGTACACTGGAAAACCCCGTTATGGTATTGAATGACCTGCAGGGTATCAGGAATGTACTGGATCTTTCAAAAAGCACCGGTGTTAAAAGGGTGTTCTATTCCTCTTCTTCTGAAGTATACGGAGAACCGGTTCACCTTCCGCAACATGAACATACAACACCCCTGAACTCCAGGTTGCCTTATGCTGTGGTAAAAAACGTGGGTGAATCTTTTTGCCGGTCCTATCACCAGGAATATGGTCTTGAATATACTTTGTTCCGGTTTTTTAACACCTATGGTCCGAAACAAAGTCCTGATTTTGTCATAACAAAATTCATTGATGCTGCCCTGGCGAATAAGGATATAACCATATTTGGCGATGGTTCGCAGACCCGTACCTTTTGTTATATCAATGATAATACAACGGCCTGTATGAATGCCATGGAAAAAGACCTTTTTGTAAATGATGTGGTTAATATCGGTAATGATGATACATTCACGATCCTGGAACTGGCGGATGTGATCATAAAACTGACCGGCTCCCGTTCAAAAATTGTTCATCTGCCTCCCCTCCCCGAGGGAGACATGACCCGGCGGCAACCGGATATTGCGAATATGAAAAAATTACTCAACCGGGAATTCCTTCCGCTCGAAGAAGGATTAAAAGAAATTTTAAAATACAGGAATAAATAAGCAATACTTTCTCTTCAAAGTATTCACCATTTCTCCCTTTCATTATTATGGTACAGATCATTAATCCGTTTAACCAAAAAAACCTTCTTACAGTTGCGGAAGGATTAAAAGATGAGGACGGGAATTTTTTCCCGGTCATCAATGGAGTGCCCCGGTTTGTGGATCAGCATAATTATACCGACAACTTCGGGTTTCAATGGAACAAATTCCAGAAAACGCAGATCGACCGGGAGACCCGGAATTCCAATTTTTCCAGAGAAAGATTTTTTGCGGCCACCAACTGGGATAAAGAAGACCTTAGCGGCAGGGATGTACTGGAAGTCGGGAGCGGGGCCGGACGGTTCAGCCAGATCGTCCTCGATCATACAAAAGCCAACCTGTACAGCCTGGATTATTCGGATGCCGTGTCGGCTAATTATAAAAACAACAGCCATCACGGCGACCGGTTCCAGTTATTCCAGGCCAGTATTTATGATATGCCTTTCCCGGATAACTCATTTGATAAAGTATTTTGTTTCGGCGTTTTGCAACACACACCTGATTTCAGGAAATCAGTTCAATGCCTGGTGGATAAAGCAAAACCCGGTGGTGAGATCGTGGTTGATTTTTATGCGATCAGGGGATGGTACACAAAGATCAATGCCAAATACATGCTGCGGCCATTTACCAAAAAAATGCCGCATGAAAAGTTGCTGAACCGGATCGATAGAAATGCAAACCGGATGATTAAAACCTATTACTTCTTTGATAAACTGAAGATGGGAATGATCGCTCATCGTTTTCTTCCGATGTGTGATATAAAAAGAACGATGCCGGCAGGTTTATCCAAAGAAGCGTTACGGGAATGGGTTATCCTCGATACGTTTGATATGTTCTCGCCGGCCTATGATCACCCCCAGCGCATCAGCCGGGTAAAAAAATGGATGCAGGAAAGCGGAGCTGAAGTGACATTTGCGGGAATCATAACCTATGCAAATAATATTAAAGCGGCCGTTGTAAAAGGAATAAAAAAATAAATTTATCCGGATTGAATGGCGCGAGGTTCGTTAAAGGCAATCTCAAAAATTTTTCAATTTTTTTTTCCACGGCGGCTACTGAGATGCACAGCGGTTTATACCGTGTTCGCTGTGGTTTTATTCTTAACCACGGCGGCCACTGAGATGCACAGCGGTTTATACCGTGTT
>CAZQGZ010000082.1:4256-15033 GCA_964592935.1 uncultured Chitinophaga sp.
GGTTTTATTCTTAACCACGGCGGCCACTGAGATGCACAGCGGTTTATACCGTGTTCGCTGTGGTTTTATTCTTAACCACGGCGGCCACTGAGATGCACAGCGGTTTATACCGTGTTACGCCGTGTTCGCTGTGGTTTTATTCTTAACCACGGCGGCTACTGAGATGCACAGCGGTTTATACCGTGTTACGCTGCGTTCGCTGTGGTTATTTATTATTTTGTAACAAACTTTGATTCATTAACAGTAAAAATACGGAGGCATTCGGAAAATCCCTATGGAAGCGGGGCGTAGGTTTGCCCGATTTGAATGGTTTGTTTATGTGTTGTTTTGTTCACAGTCCTTTTTATATCAATTTAGTGGCAGCTAGGACAATATCCTTTAAAAGCTGTTTGTATGAAAAGGTTGCTTTATTCGGCAAAGAACATTTTATTCGGACTGTTCATTATTACTTTTTCGGCCACCTGTCTTCAGCTTCTTGGAAGCTGGAATCCCCTGACCTTTTTGGATAATAAAGATCCTGTATTCAACCGTGAAGAAGAATATGATCCTTCTTTGGCCAGGCTCAATTCCATTGATAAACTTGTACAATACTGTGACAGCATCTACCTGTCAAAAGTTTTTACCAAGGACCAGGAAGAAATCAAAAGGGATTATACCGATGTGGTTTCTTCCGTAGTAAGGAAAAGATTTTATCACGGATATTCTTCGTACGGGTTCAGCAGTAACTTCATGTCACTGCTTCTTTCAAAAGTAACGGTACCGGGCCTGGATGCCGTGGTGGTACCCGATGATATCATGAAATATCCTTTTGCTGCCTGCAGCCAGCAATCGATCGTGATGATGGAAGTGCTGCAATCAAAGGGATTTGAAACAAGAAAAATCTCTTTCCAGGGAAAAATATCCGGTCATTTTTGTTTTGAAGTATATTTCGGGGGAAGCTGGCATTTTTATGATACCAATATGGAACCCGATGTGGATGTGCTGAACAGTTATGACCGGCCGGGCATTGCTTTTTTGGTTAATAACCCGGAGATCCTGGTAAAAGCATACAGCAAGTACCCGAGAGAAGAAATATTAGACATATTCCCGACATATACCTATGGCGAGATCAATAAATTTCCCGCTCCCCGGGCAATTGTTTTTCAAAAAGCAACCAAATTATTATCCTACCTGGCGTGGTTCTTTTTTCTTTTCTTTTATTGGATTGTTCGTTATAAATATTTACAGCTAAGCAGTCAATCACATGTGCGGAATCGCAGGATTTATTTCCCCCAACCTGAAAGAGGAACATCTCCGTCTTATTACCCGGGCCTTACAGCACCGGGGGCCTGATGCAGAAGGATTTTATGTTGATGCAGCCCATCATGTAGGTCTTGGTCACCGGAGACTGAGCATCATCGATCTGTCTGAAGCAGCCAATCAGCCTTTTTATTCACACGACGGCCGCTTCGTGATGATATACAATGGCGAGATCTATAATTTTAAAGAACTGGCCGTTAAATACCAGGTACAGCCGCGGACTTCTTCCGATTCGGAAATCATCCTGGAAGCTTTTGCCAAAAAGGGAATGGAATGTGTCAATGATTTCAATGGCATGTTTGCCCTTGCCATCTGGGATAAAAAGGAAGAAGAACTTTTCCTGGTACGTGACCGGTTTGGTGTAAAGCCCGTTGTTTATTATCATAAAGGAAATGATTTTGTTTTTGCCTCCGAATTAAAAGCGATCTTAAAACTCCCGGTGGAAAAAAAGATAAACCGGGAAGCGCTCCAGGATTATTTTTTCCTGGAATATGTCCCCGATGCCAAATGCATACTCGACCATTTTTATAAACTTCCCAGGGGGCATTACCTGGTGATGAAAAAGGGCAATGTTTCTGTAAAGCCTTATTACCGGTTTACAGATAAGATAGCATCCAGGCCGCTGGCGCTGAAAAAAGAAAGTGAAGCATTGGATGAATTTGAAGACCTGCTGGGTTCAGCGGTAAAATACCGGCAGATCAGTGATGTGCCGATCGGCGCTTTTTTAAGCGGGGGCACCGATTCTTCTCTGATCTGCGCCCTGTTTCAGAAACAAAATACCAACCCCGTCAATACCTTCACGATCGGGTTTGATGTGGCGGGTTATGATGAATCGGGTTATGCTTCAAAGGTTGCAGGTATCCTGAAAACGAATCACAGTGAAACCCATCTTACTGACAAGAGTTCAATTTCTATTGCAGACAAGATCGTGAATTATTATGATGAGCCGTTTGCTGCTCCTTCCACAATACCCAGTTACCTCGTTTGTAATGTAGCGAGGAAAAATGTAACGGTTGCTATGAGCGGTGATGGCGGCGATGAATTATTCATGGGATATGGCTATTATGATCTGTACAGGAAATTAAAAAAATTATACAGGATGGACCCGGGGGTGGGACGGTATTTGATAAAGAACCTGTTTACTTTGATGGGCCCCCGCTATGCAAGAGCGTCCAGGTTATTTAATCTTCCTTCCAAAGACCTCCTGGCTCATCTCTGGTCAGAACAACAATACATGTTTTCCGAAAAAGAGATCGGCTCCCTTCTTAATATTACAGAAACCAGTTTGTCTGTAAGGGATTGTTGGAGAAAGATCGATATGCTTCCATTATCTGATTTTGAAAAAATATCACTGTTTGATATCGAACAATACCTGGCGTATAATCTTTTATATAAAATGGACTCGGCGTCCATGGCAAACAGCCTTGAAGTAAGGAATCCCTATCTTGATTACAGGCTGATGGAATACAGTTTTAATCTTCCGCAAGAATATAAAATCAATCAGGGTATGCCAAAATACCTGATGAAGAAATTGCTGGAAAAGTTCCTGCCCCATGACCTTGTTTATCGCAGGAAATGGGGTTTCCCGGCACCTTTGGGTGACTGGCTTAGCGGCGATCTTTCTTACCTTGTTGATAAATGGCTTGACCCTCAACGCATCAGGTCCCAGGGCTTATTCAATGAAAAAAGAGTCAGTTATTATGTACAGGCATTCCGCAGCGGTAAAAAATACCATGATAAAAGAATATGGTCGCTGATCTTTTTCCAGATGTGGCATTCAAAATATATGGAAGGAAATGATCATTAGGAATTTTTTGTTTCACCGGGTAAGTGATGAAGCCGATGCCATGTGGCCACCTATGAAACCTTTCCTGTTTGAAGAGATTGTTCGTTGGTTAACCAGGCATTATTCTGTTGTTCCGCTGGAACATTACCTGGATGATCCCGGCGCTTTTCAGGCAAAAAAAAATATAGCCACTGTTTTGTTTGATGATGGTTATAAAGACAATATTGAATATGCAGCCCCGATTCTTGAAAAATTCAAATGCCCGGCATCTTTTTATGTTGTTTCGGATTGCATTGATAAAAACATCCCTACGTGGACCTACGTTATTGACAATGTTTTTATGAAAACAAGAAAACAACATATAGAGCTTAACCATGATTTTGTGCCCGGGCCATTCAAATCGATTCCCCTGCAACTGAACGATCAGCCCAACCCCCTGGTAAAAGAAGTGAAACCCTGGTTAAAAAAGCTGACCAACCCCCAACGGTTATCAGTTATCGAAACAATACTTTCACAATGTAATGATGTTGAAATGCCGGGCAAAAAGATGATGAACTGGAATGATATCCGGGAGCTTGATCAGGGCGGTTTTATCATAGGATCCCATTCTCATACGCATCCTTTACTGGCCTCACTTCAAAATGAGTCAGAGATCAGGGATGAATTAAAAATATCTGCACAAAGGATCTTGAAGGAGCTTGGAAAATTTCCGAAGACCATTTCATACCCGATTGGCAGTTTTGATGAGCGGGTGGCCAGGTTATCTCAGGCGGAAGGTTATCATTACGGGTTGGCCGTAGATCAGCAATTTTTCAAATTCGGGAAAGATGATCTTTTTAAAATACCCCGCGTGGAATTGTACCAGGAACCCTGGTGGAAAGTGCAATTGCGTATGCGCGGAATTTACAGCAGGTTAAAAAAAATATGGCCGGGAAAAAACTGAAAATAGTTATCTGGTGCGGTGCTGCACCCAACCAGCGGGCGCTGGTTCATAAAATGGCCGCACAGTTCAATGTGGCAGGAATCGTGACCGATATGCATACGGGAGGGGGCAGGAAGAAAAAGTTTCTTCAGCTTCCGGCCTTGATCTGGGACCATTTACGGTTCCGCGAAATTTATGAAGCCTGGTGGAGCCTGATGGAATTTTATGACAAGCATTTTCCGGACTGGCCGGATATTCCCCGGATAGAGGTAAACAATATAAACAGTACCGATACGGTTGAATTTGTAAAGAAAATGCAGCCCGACCTGGTTGTGGTTTCGGGCACGGCTCTTATTAAGGAACCACTGTTGAGTATTCCTCTTTCAACAGGTATTATTAACCTGCATACCGGTCTTTCACCTTATGTAAAAGGCGGTCCCAATTGCACCAACTGGTGTATTGCCAATAATGATTTTCATCTCGTCGGCAATACCATCATGTGGTTGAACGCGGGTATAGATGCGGGTAATATCATCACTACTGAAAGAATTGATATTGTTCAGGCAGACAACCTGAAAAAAGCACATATATGGGTTATGGAACATGCCCATGATCTTTATCTGCGGGCCATTGAATACCTGGAGCAAACAGACCCGCCGTATATTTCTGTGCCCCAGCAGCAGATCAGCAAGGGACAATTATTTCTTACAAAGATGTGGACTCCTGCAAAGAGAAGGGACCTGCTCAGGAATTGGAGAAACCGGCATTCATTTGTTGCCAATGAATTGCCGGAAACTATTTCATTAAAGCATGACGGAAAAAATTGAACCGGAAGATCCTCTATATTTCCTATGATGGAATGACGGACCCCCTCGGGCAATCACAAGTGTTGCCTTATCTTACCGAATTGTCAAAAAAGGGATATAAGATCACTATTGTAAGCTTTGAAAAAAAACAGCGTTATGCCGCGGAAAAAAAAATCATTGAAAAAATAGTGAACGAGGCTTCCATTACCTGGACTCCATTATTTTTTACATCAAAACCGCCGGTGTTTTCTAAAATGTACGACCGGTGGCAGATGATACGAAAAGCTTACCGGCTTCACAGGAAGGAGAAATTTGATTTGGTTCACTGCCGGAGTTATATCGCGGCTGAAGCAGGCCTGAAACTGAAAAAAAGATCCGGGGTAAAGTTCCTGTTTGATATGCGTGGTTTCTGGGCTGATGAGAAAGTGGATTGCGGCCAATGGAATCAGAAAAAATTTATTTTCCGGATGATCTACCGGCATTACAAGAAGATGGAAAAGCAATTCTTATTGAATGCCGATGGCATTGTGTCATTGACACAGGCTGCCAAGGATGTCATGATGGGGAAAAAAGAATACAAAGACCTTTCCATAGAGGTCATTCCCTGTTGTGCCGACCTGGAACATTTTGACTTTAATAAGATCCCGGAACAGGAAACCATCTCATTAAAAAATGAATTGGGAATCCCGCTCAATAAAAAAGTGATTACCTACCTCGGATCTCTCGGAGGATGGTATATGACGGATGAAATGTTTGCTTTTTATAAACGGCTCCTGCTGAAGGAACCCGGCATGCTGATGCTCATGCTTACCAAAGACGACCCTTCCGGAGTATGGGCTGAAGCGGAAGCAAGGGGAATAAAAAAAGAAACTGTTTTTATCCGCTATGCCGGAAGAAATGATGTGCCGCGCTTTCTGAGCCTCAGTGATTACAGTATTTTTTTTATCAGGCCCACTTTCTCCAAAACCGCTTCTTCTCCAACAAAGCATGCCGAACTGATGGGCATGGGTATTCCGGTTATCTGTAATGATATTGGAGATACGGGTCGTATCATTGAAGAAAGCGGAACCGGGGTGGTCGTTAAGAATTTTTCTGAGGAATCATATGACCGCGCCATTAACGAATTGCTGACATCTTCCATTCCTTCCCGGTCAGCTATTCGTAAAGCTGCATATGAATATTTTGATCTTAAAAAAGGCAGTGTGAATTATGCAAAATTATATGAAAAGATCCTGAACAAACCTGTACAAAATGAGTAACGCAACTGAAATAAGAACAGCCAACCGGATCATCAGGTGCTTTGATATGCCTGCGGAGAATATCGATCCGAAAACCGTATCCTCCTTTGGTGAAGAATGGAAAGCCTTCCATGGTTTCAGTGAAAAGGACCTGAAGCGTATAGGAGATATGTATTTTGATATTGTGGACAACAACATGCTCAATGAACAAAGTACGGTGATCGATATCGGTTGCGGCAGCGGAAGATTCATCAGGTATCTTGGAAACCGGTTTAAAAAAATGGTCGGGCTCGATCCCAGTAAGGCGGTTTATGCGGCTGATGAACTCATCGGTAAAAATGAAAAAGTGGAATTGGTCATGGCTTCAACGGATAATATCCCTTTCCCCGACGGTTTTTTTGATTTTGGTTATTCGTTGGGTGTTCTTCATCATATCCCCGATACGCAAAAGGCATTGAATGATAGTGTGAAAAAGATCCGGAGCGGCGGATATTTTTTATTATACCTCTATTATAATCTTGATAACCGTCCTTTTTATTTCAAGATATTTTACTGGTTATCCAACCTGATCCGCCTTCTCGTTTCGAAACTGCCGTCCGGTTTGAAAAAAGCCGTATGCTCTTTCCTGGCTGTTATTATTTATATGCCATTTATTTTGCTTTGCCGATTTTTAAGGATCATTGGTGTTCCGGAAAGGATTCGGCGTCATATCCCGCTGCAGGTATATGAACGGCAATCCTTTTATATCATCCGCAATGACAGCCTCGACCGTTTTGGCACACCACTGGAACAACGATTTTCAAAACTGCAAATAAAAAATATGATGGAAAAAGCAGGACTCGGGGAGATTGTTTTTTCCGAAAAAATGCCTTACTGGCATGCAGTAGGAAAGAAATTATAATTTTTTTGCAGCACATCGTATGATAAACTGGAAAGATCTCCGCGTTGCATACAGGCCCTATCAGATAGATTGCACCGTTCCGGGTGACAGGCGCCGTTTTATTTTTTATGCGAAAGAAAGAAACATTTCTTTTGAAATAGCGGATCCTTCCGCGAAATATGATATCATTTATCTCACGTATGGATGTGACCTGGGCCGCTGGATCGCTTATAAAAAAGCAAACCCCCGGACAAAGATCATTTATGAACTGATCGATTCTTACCTTCTTGAAGGAGCCGGATTTTTTACTCTTTTCAGGGGAGCTGTCCGGTTTATCACCAAAAAGGAAAGCCGGTTGTACCTGGATTATAAAAAGGCAATCCGGGAAATGGTATCGGTATGCGATGCCGTGGTTTGTTCAACGCCGGTTCAGCAGGAAGATATAGGCCGTTTCAATAATAATATTCACATTTCTCTTGATTATTTTTCAGGTGATATTACGCATCATAAAACTTCATATAAAAGCAGCGGCAAATTAAAACTGGTCTGGGAAGGACAGTCTTACACCGTAAAAAATCTCCTGGTGATCAGCGATATCCTGCAAAAATTGAAGGAGGAAGTGGAATTGCATATCATTACGGACCCCGTTATCAAATATCCGTTCGGGATCTTTAATAAGAAAACAAGCCGGTTGTTAAAAGACCTGGGATGTAATTATTACCTGCACCACTGGTCCCGGGAAAATTTTTCAGCGATCATTTCGGAAGCTGACCTGGCGATCATCCCCATTTCATACAGGCAAAAACTGATGTGGAATAAACCTGAAAATAAACTCCTGTTGTTATGGGAAATCGGTATCCCGGTACTTACATCAGACACGCCGGCCTATAAACGGGTCATGGACAAAGCCGGGTTGGACTTTTATTGCCGTACGGGGGAGGAGTGGATTCAAAAGATCAGGCAATATAAAGATGAAACGGAAGATCAGAGAAGGATGAATGCTGCAATTGCTTCCCGGTACCTTCTTCGCGAACATAACAAAGAACGTATCCTGGAAAACTGGGATAAGATCTTTGAGTCAGTTCTTGATTAAGAAGGAAAATATATCTTTACTAACTCGCTGGACTCCAAAAAAATCTGGAAATATGAAAGTTGTTATTCTCGCGGGAGGATTAGGTACCCGCCTCACGGAAGAAACTGCTCTTCGCCCCAAACCCATGGTTGAAATAGGCGGCAAACCCATGCTCTGGCATATTATGAAAATATATGAGCAGTATGGGTATAATGATTTTGTCATTTGCCTTGGATACAAGGGAAATTATATTAAAGAATATTTTATCAATTACTATCTCTATAGTTCTGACCTCACCGTTCAATTGGCCGATAATAAACTGGAGATTCACTATACCAGTACTGAATCATTTAAGGTCACGCTGGTCGATACCGGTCCTGATACCAACACGGCCGGCCGCATAAAAAGAATACGCTCTTATGTGGGAAATGAGACTTTTATGCTTACCTATGGCGACGGGGTAGCCAATATCAATATTGAGGAGCTGGTAAAGTTTCATCAGGCAGGCGGAAAATTGGCTACGCTTACTTCGATCCGGATGCCCGGGAGGTTCGGAACGATAAAAGCAGATAAGAACGGGGTTGTCATGGATTTCAAGGAAAAATACCTCGGGGACGAAGTATGGATCAACGGAGGATTTTTTGTGTTGGAACCCGGGATCTTCAATTACCTGGAAGGCGACATGGATGCGGTACAATGGGAAAAAAAGCCACTGATCGAAATGGCAGCCGATCATCAACTGTTGGCATATCAGCACAAAGGATTCTGGAAATGTATGGATGCATTGCGCGACAAGAATGAATTGGAAGAGTTATGGCAAAGCGGTCAGGCTCCCTGGAAAATCTGGTAACATGAATTACACGGCCACATTGAAGGAGACATATAATGGCAGGAAAGTTTTTTTAACGGGTCATACAGGTTTCAAAGGTGCCTGGATGCTGGCCTGGTTGCATCAGCTCGGCGCAAACGTTAAAGGATATGCGCTGGCCCCGGATTATGAAAACAGCCTGTATGAATTAATCAACGGAGACCGGCTTTGTGATTCAGTACTGGCAGATATCCGGGATGAAGAACGGATAAAAAAAGAGATACTGGATTTTCAACCTGATTTTATTTTTCATTTTGCTGCACAGCCCCTGGTCCGGCGTTCTTATGGTGAACCTGTCTATACCTTCGGCGTCAATGTGATGGGTACTGCTCATGTGCTGGAAGCCGCAAGGCATCTTGATAAATTCTGCAGCATCATTATTGTCACTACCGACAAGGTTTATGAAAACAGGGAACAGGATTATCATTATATAGAGACCGATCGTTTGGGTGGTCATGACCCTTACAGCGCCAGCAAAGCCTGTGCTGAAATTGTAACAAACAGTTACCGGAACAGTTTCTTTAATCCCGCCCGTTTTGATAAACATAAAATAACGGTAGCCAGCGCCAGGGCAGGGAATGTGATCGGTGGCGGAGACAGATCAGGTGATCGTATCATTCCTGATATTATTAAGGGCCTTGAAAAGAATGAAACAATCATTATCCGGAATCCTTCTTCGGTAAGGCCATGGCAATTTGTACTGGAACCCCTTTCCGGTTATTTATTACTGGGCGCAAAGCTTTACCATGAGCCAACCCTTTATTGCGAAGCGTGGAATTTCGGACCTTATAATGATGATGTACTGACGGTGAAAGAAGTGGTGGAGCAGGCATTGAAGGTTTGGGGATCCGGGAACTATTCAACACCTGTTTTGGAAAACCAGCCTCATGAAGCGGGTTTGCTTAAACTGGATATTCATAAAACCATCAGCCGGCTGGGATGGAAACCCAAATTCCATTCCAAAGATGCGATAGAACAAACCATGAACTGGTATAAAGAGGTCACAAAAGCAAATGCTTCTTCATATACTGTTAAACAGATAAATTTTTACCAGGCACTGTAGATGAAGTTTACGGAAACCAAACTAAAAGGAAGTTATATAATAGATCTGGATGTAATTTCAGATGACAGGGGGTGGTTTGCCAGGACTTTTTGCAAAAAAGAATTTGAAGCGATCGGGCATACCGGCGAATGGGTACAGTTAAATCATTCGGTGACCAACAAAAAAGGTAGTATCCGGGGTATGCATTTTCAGTTTCCTCCATACAGCGAGATCAAAATGGTCCGTTGTATTGCCGGGTCGGTTTATGATGTGATCATTGATCTCCGTGCCGGTTCGCCGACTTTCCTGCATTGGTTTGGTATTGAATTGTCGGCTTCCAACCGCCGGATGATTTATATACCCCGCGGTTTTGCCCACGGTTTTCAAACGCTTGCCGGCCATTGTGAGCTTCTTTATCATCATAGCGCCTTTTACACACCTTCTGCTGAAGGTGGAATACGATTCGATGATAATAAAATAAACATTCAATGGATGGAGCCCGTGACGGAGATATCCCCGAGGGACAGTAACCATCCTTTACTTGATGATACATTCACCGGAATAAAATTATAACGACAATGAATTGCCGTTTTTGCAAAACACAACTGGAACATATTTTTATAGACCTCGTCAATGCACCGCCCTCCAATTCTTTTCTGGATGCACACCAGTTGAATGAGCCGGAAATGTTTTACCCGTTAAAAGTTTTTATCTGCCACCATTGTTTCCTGGTGCAGGTGGATGAGTATAAAAAATCCGGCGAGATATTCGACAGCCAATATGTTTATTTTTCTTCTTTTTCAACAAGCTGGCTGGAGCATGCAAGACGTTACACCGAAATGACCACAGAACGGTTTGGGTTGA
>CAZQGZ010000083.1:0-15007 GCA_964592935.1 uncultured Chitinophaga sp.
CGCCATGGATTTCATCATTTCTGCAATAGTTTCCAGCAACGATGCCAGATGGGGGTATAAAATGCTCAAATTGGTTGAGCTGCTGGTTTATTTTTTTCATCAGCGGAAATAGGAGGTTCAACTCATATTCGAGATTCTTTACAAATGATTGGTTGCTTAGGATGGCAGCTTCCAGTTCATCGATCTTTTCACGGATAAGGCTATCGGATGTAAGATCCCGGAGGCGAACAGGAATATTGTTTCTCATTAATGCCTCTTTCCAGTCACTATAGGTTAACGAAAAGGCGGATGTTATTTTTAAATAAGGTGAATAGGCCGACCCAAAATCAAGGTATTCAGTGCCGATATTATTTCTGAATTCGATGATCACTGCTTCGTGCGCATGCTTTGAATCAGCAAATTTCAGATCAAATATGCAAAAGCGGTCCCCGAGGGTTCCTGCCTGTAATAATGCCGCTTTTTGTACTTCATAAAGATCATTCCCGGGTAGGTTTACGGCATCCGGGAAAAGCAACAGGGTAGGTTCATCGTAATTACGGAGAGAATCAAGTCCGCGTATAAAATCGGTTTTATCAGCAGGTGAGTTGTATTTGCCAATGCTTACGATATAGCAGGGACGGCCTCCGTTTAAGAAATAGAGCCTGACAGAATTGAACAATAGGAACTTAGAGTTATCAACCTGTAAAACATTGTTGTCATCACTAAGAATTACTTTTTTAGTATTTGATTTTTCTTCTCCGCCAAAATACCGGAGGTAGTCATTGAAATTTAGTATCATTCGGGGAGTACCTGATAGGTCATTGCCATTAAAATCAATGGCTTTTTCTGTATAACCAATAAAGGCAGGGATACTTGTTGATGCAGGTATTATCTGTCCCTGCAAACTCCTGGCAGTGAATACTCCGCTAAAGAGAATGAAAGTTTTGATGACGGATTTTGATATACTATTATTGATATGCAAGCTTCAGACCAATTAAGTTAAAACGCAGGATATTTGGCCCGCCTTCATGACCTAAGTTTTCCTTCATATAGAATAAGGCAATTCTATCTTCAAACGGACTTTTTATGTACCCTTTGATAGCATTTGAAAGTACAATGCCCGGATATTCTGCGGTAAAGACTTTCTTTTTGATTACACCGTTGCGTTTCAGGAAGATAGCTGTTTTCTTTATTAGCGGACCGGTAATATCAGGCAGCGAATAGATGTCATTAATGAGGGAAAATTCAAATATTGTATTATTTATCCTTATAGGCAATATTTTAAGTGACTGGATTTGTTGCGGACGAATATTAAATTTCAGCAGAGAATCTGTAAATAAGATATTATTAAGCTGCCAGACCTTTTCAAGATTCATTTTTTTATCATAATCCGTAGATTGCCATTTCCAGCTTATTTTATCTGTCACCATGTCCTGGACATAAACATTCAAAAAATAGCAGCCGCAGGCGATATCAGCAGGTTCTGTTGCGTAGGCGAATTTTCCGTCAGGGGACCAGCCAATCGGAAAGAATCTGTCTCTTAGATGCTTATTCTTTCCTTTTTCATATATGAGTTCTGCAGGTTTTATGAATATTATTTTATTGGATATTCGGGCCTTGCTGTTGTTTAAAGCCGGGATAATTGATTGCCCCGGGAACAGCAATGCCGGCAGAAATGGATAGATTAAACAACGACAATTGATAGACGTACGTAAATGTGTCATACAACAGGCTTTGTCGAATGGATGTATTTAAATCAAGTTATTCAAGGTGAAGAATAAACATTTATTTTTGATATAATTATCTCCGCTCGGTATTTTGCCATCGGGTTTGTTGTTTTCTCAGGCCAGTTATTGTACTGCAATCAGAAAGGGCACTGAAAAAAATAAAAACTCTCACCATTAGTTCACTTATTACAAAGATTTCCTTTAATCCATGCATCGATTTTCTTAATGAGATCATTCATTTTAATATCAGCATCCGGCAAAAAACCGGGGGCGAGTTTAGTATTCAGAGAGCGTAACCAGTTTTCCACGGCCTTTACATCTTTCCAGACCGGAAGGGTTGGTGACACTCCGCTTAAGCGGAGTGTTGTAATCACTACAAAACCCATCCTGGCGCCATAATTTATTCCCTGTGTTGTAGTATTCCAGATAGATTTTGCTTCTGCTTCCGAATAATAATTCATGGCCACTTTTACATTATGATTGGCGATCCCGTTAATATCAGGCCAGCGGGGTGATCTTTTAAAAAACCAGTAATCAATGGATTGAGAACATAAGGCTGTATCCGGGGCGGGTGCAGGTGGAATTGCGGATTTAGTGGGATTTGGTGTATCAGAAGGTTTGGGTGGTTCAGGTGAAGCCGTAGGTGCGACCGGTTGGGTTGGGGTAAGATTCCTGTCGATAATACGGACAGGGTTGGTTTTACCTGTCGTATTGCCAGTTGTTGATGTTTCGCATAACTTGTTGGCAGTTTGGAACATATCACTCAGGCAGCCCCAGTTCTCCCAATAATCATCGGGAGCTGCCTGCCACCTGTAATATACTTTTCCGTCGCCGCCAATAGCGAATACAACCATTCTGCCGTCATTTCGTTTGATTGATTTTACAGATTGTAACACATCCCCGCCAAGGGTCATCCAGTTACTCCAGGAACCGCTGCCCGGTTCATTTTCCCATACATGATCAACAGCAACATCCGTATGAAGACCAAAGACAGTTACTCTGCCTGAGTTGCTCAGGCTGGAGAAAATATCTTTAAAGGCTCCTCCATATAACGTAGTCCATGCCGACCAGTTACCGCCCGGTGATTCTTCATGCCGTTCATAAATGGCATTGTCGCCGCCGATCGCAAAAAGGTGCATGCGACCGTTGGCTGACTTTTCGACATCAATTTTTTTCAGTTCCGTGCCTTCCAGGCCGGACCAGGCACTCCATGAATATTTAAGGCCTTTCATGTATTGAACGGATCCGTCGTACCGGAGAGCAAAAACATATTTGGTATTTTCGGTCCCTTCGCAAACTATTTGCCGGAACGATGAACCGCCGAGTCCGTGCCATGCAGGTTCGGTTGTAAGGTTGTTTGTTTTCTCAAACCGGTATGAAACAGATGTACCGATCGTTTTAAGCCCCGCCAGCGAATTCGAATTGTCTTTATAGCCTTCAATCTGGGAGAATCCTGTGCCTATGAGTTTCCAGCCATGCCAGGTGTCAATATTATTTATGTCTTGATTATTACCGTAGACGTTTCCATAACTATCAAGGCCGTAAACAACAATGCTTCCTTCCTTTTTATGGGTGGTTGTAATTTGTTTAAATATGAACAATGAGGGCTTTCTCCAGCTATCTTCCTTTTTGCTGTCTTCCGACATCGGTATCGAAATATTCCTGCACCAGCCGGAACCGGCATCCCCCTGCCGGGCATAACGAACGGCTCCATCGTTTCCAAGTGCAAACACATATATTCTGCCGGATCCGTCTTTAGTGGTTTCAATTTGCTTTACCGGTTCTCCAAATTTGGCAAAAACCACTAAACTGACAATCTGAGTTAAGATCAGTAGTTTAAAATCTAATGGTTTCATATTTTTAATTTTCAAAATTTTTCCTCAAACTATTATTGCCTGATAGACGGGGTGCGATTATTAAAAAAGAGGAGCTCATTTTATCAATTAGCTTGAGTCAATTGAAAGAACATCTATTTCAGGCTTAATTTAAATTATATACAGCGTGCATTATATTAATTTTAATTTTCCACTTATGAAGCTTTGAAGCCTGAGAAGTAATCTTTAAATAAGATTTTTTTAAAGTTTTGTCGTAATATAGGTAGTAGCTGTACTCAAAACCTTCTTCACCATAATTAGGAGGATATCGTGAAATTGTTGACATTGTACTGCATCCATAGGTTTTTCCAGAAGCATATTCATCACATGTGACAAACATATCTACCGAATGAATACTGGTCACACTTATCTCTTTTAATTCAATTAGTATTGGTTCAGGGCCATATATGTAAGTGCTGTGAATCGCTACAGTTTTAATATGAGAACCCCAAAGTTTAATGGCTCCCAAAACATTTAAATTTTGTGTTTTGAGTTCCATGGATGTAATTTCTGAAGCATTGATGGATGTAGCTCTTAATTCGCCTCGGACATCAAGTCTTGAGTTTGGAGATGTTGTGCCAATGCCAACTTTGTCTTGAAATATATTTAATATATCGCCTTGTCCTGTTGAGAGACGTACTCCTGAAAAGCCATTTAATCGCATGCCCCATTCATTATCTGCAGAATATGGCTTAAGATAATAATTGGGATCAGAAGGACCGTTATTGAAGTACATCCCGAATGGTTCCTGGATATGAATATCACCCCCAATATGTAATTTTGAATCTGGATTATTTGTGCCAATACCCACATTCCCGCTAGTGGTACTAGTAATATTGTTTCCGTTTTTCAGCCAACCTCCTGTACCAGCACCATTTTCATTTGTGCCGATAACAAGACTATTTCCACTTGACGTGATGGTTATGTTTGTTCCGGCTTTTAGCTCAATATTATCAGTCAGGTTATTGAGACTCATGACGACCTGCCCGGTTGCAATTTTGGACCTTGTAACAGCCTGATCCTTAAGATGAGCAGTGTTGACCGAGTTTTTTACCTGGGCATTGCTAAGTAATGCAATACAAACAGCAAGCATTACTGAAGATATCCTTTTCATATTCTGGTATTAAAATGTGTTACAGTTATTATTGACAATGATTTGTACTGATCCATTGCTCTAATTTGGAGCAGCTTTTCTTTATTGATGTGGCTCCGGCCGGCAAGTTTGCAGGCGTCAATTTTGTTAGAGATTTAAGCCAGTTCTCTAATGCGTTAACATAAGTCCAGACATTCGCTGCGGGAGGTACTACACTGAGTTTGATTGTGCATACAGATAAAAATGCTTTTTTCGATTCACTTATCCCACTTGCATTTGAGCTGTTCCAAATAGACCTGCCCTCGGCCTCTGAATAGTTATATCCCCCAACTGTAATATTTCCTTCCTCTGCTCCATTCAAATCGGGCCAGGGATGATCACTGTTTGCAAACCAGTACCCCTGGGAATAGGAACATGCTGTAACCGGAGGGTTGACAGTCGCCGGCGGATTCACAGGAGCGGGGGGTACAGTTTGATTCGGGGGAGTTGTAGGGGCATCAGTGGTAGTCGTAGGTGGCAGGTATGGATATTTTTTATCCGGAACCGGAATCGAATTTGCATTTCCAAATGCGAGTAGTGTAACGCTGTTACAAATATTATCGGCCGACGAAAAAATATCACTCAAATTATCCCATTCTTTCCAACTGCCATCAGGTGCAGCCTGCCACCTGTTATAAACTTTCCCGTCACCACCGATTGAGCTGATGAGCATTCTTCCTTCCCAGTTGCTATAACTTTCTATGGATTGAATTTCAGAACCATAAAGAGGGCTCCATGGACTCCACGCATCAGTTTCCGGATTGGTTTGTGCTATAAAGTCTACTGAGCCATCAAAATGTAATCCAAACAGGGTCACCCTGCCCGCTTTGCTTATTGTGCAGGAAATGCCCTTAAAATTATTGCTGCCTAAAAGGGTTGACCAGTCGCTCCACCCTCCATCGGGAGTCACCTGGTGTCTTTCATAGGTATCGTTATCGCCTCCGATAGCAAATAGTATCAAACGTCCATCAGACATACTTCCGACTTCAATTTTTTTGAGATCAAGACCTTCCAGGTTAGACCACCCGCTCCATGCATCCTGCGTACCGGAGGTATAGTAAACGGCCCCGTCATTACTCAGTCCAAACACATATTTTTTGGTTTTACTTATCCCGCATGCAATCTGCTTCAGGTTATGACCATCCAAATCCTTCCATCCACTCCATTGACGGCTTCCTTCCACCTGTCGCAAACTTGTCACCTTCATATAGTTGAATGAAACAGAAAGCCCGATGTTTTTTAATCCTGCAATGGATTGACTGCGATCTTTCCAGCCGGTAATTTGTGAGAACCCCTTGCTATTGGGTAATAATTTCCACCCAACCCATGAATCAATATTGTTTAAATCCTGTGTAGTGTAATAAATGTCACTAAGCCCGTTATAGGGTTCATAACTTCCGAATACAACAATTGCACCTTCTGGTGTCAGTGATAAGGTGATCTGTTTGAATTTCAGTACGGTAAGTTTTTTATAGCTATCTGCAGCCTTATTATCCAGTGTCATATTCAGGGTAACGCTCCTGCAAAAGTCATGCGTAACGCTTTCTTGCCGGACATAGGACACATCACCTTCATTGCTTAATGTAAATACGAATATTCTGCTCATGGGGCCACGGATAGTTTCAATTTGTTTTACCGGTTCTCCGAGACGGGCATTGACAGATATAGCAGCTGCGAAGAGAAAAAGGGTTAGAGGGAATATGGCTTTTTTCATACTAAAACATTTATAGTTTGTAATAAAATAGCAGCAATCATTTTATCAGTTTTTTCCACTCATCCCATGGGCCGTCAGCATTAAGCTGTTCCCGGAATTGGATTTCTAAATTGTTGTCGACCACAAAAAGTATCATTCTTCCGTCTTCATGGCGGCAACTGGTAATATATCTGAACTTTGGGCCGCCAAACGGGAACCAGCCACTCCAGCTATTACCACCCGCGCCCAATTGCCATATCACATCAACATGGCCCTCTTTGTTTAATGCAAAAACATGAATATATCCTGCTTTGCTTTTTTCGCTTAAGATTTGTTTTATTGAATTTCCGTTTTGGGTCGTCCAGTCGCTCCAGTTACCATTGGGAATTAATTGGTAACGTTCATATACTCTTTCATCCCCGCCAACAGCAAACAGGGAGAATCGTTCGTCAGGATTCTTAGTCACCGCTATACTTTTCAGTTCCGTGCCATCAAGTGGTTTCCAACCCCTCCAATTGTCTGAACCGGGTTGTAACTGGCTGTTAAAGTAAACAGAGCCATAGAGTTTATTTTTGGCAAAAACAGTATTTCCTCCGTGTGGGGATTTTTCACATACGATCTGGTCAAGATCCAATGCGTTCAGACTTTTCCAGTCGGTAAATTTTTTAGGATCGAGGGGGTCATATGATTCAACCGAGTATAAAACATTGCCATTCATGGTTAATCCGAATAACTGCAATGCACCTTCGGCGTTTTGTATTGCTGCGAGTTGAGTAAATACTGCAGCACCCAGGGATTTCCATGCACTCCAGTTATCAGGTTCAAACTTGTCCTGGATTGAATAATGAACAGCTCCGGAAGAAGTTAAGCCGAACAGCACGATTCTTGCCTGTGAATTCAAACAGGAAACTAATTCTTTAAAGGCAGCACGGAATACTGACCCCGGCTTTAGTATTACATGGTCACCTGGATCAGGTGAGGAGACCTTCACATTTTCACCGATTTTTTTTTCATTGCCCCAGGCTCCGTTCTTTTCAACCTGCGGGATGTATGAAACATAACCTTCATAGTCCAGTAGGTACAACAGTATTCTTCCAGAAGCATCATTTTGTGTATGAATACCGGATATTGGTTTATACCCTTGTTGGGATTGTACAGAATAAATAGCAGCAATGACATTAATTAGACAGATGAACAACTTCAGTTTGCATTTATTCTTGCACATAACGGTGGTATAATCAATTACGTTTTCCGTCTGGTTAATCAATCTTCACAACCCGCATTACTCCTACCCGGAAGCCAAGTCCATTTATGGCCTCAACCGTGTAGATACCAGGAGACAAATAGCTGATATCTGCGTCTATCCGCGAATAAGCATGGATCCCCGTAACGAGTGCCTGGCTTAAAATCATCCTGCCTGCTGGATCATAGATCTTTATGGTGACATTTTCCCTGTTTTTGTTGTAAAAACGGATCTGGAACTGTCCCCGGCTGGGATTCGGATAAACAAACAGCTTCTCAGAATACATTCCGCCCACAACTTCATCGACGGAAGTTGATGTGCAGCCGTTCAAATCAGTGTATGTAGCTTTATATGATCCTAAATCGTCGACTCTGAGATTTGCAAGCACCGGCCCTGTAGCACCCGGAATAATTATGCCGTCTCTTAACCAGGTAAAACTTCCCCCCGCCGGACTTACCGTTGCAGTGATCGAGGTTACCTGTCCCGGCATGATCACAGGCACCGGAGATGATGACAGCTGGATTATGGGTAATGGATTAACATTTAGCCAGGCGGGGTTTGAGAAGACGTTGCTACACAATCCTGTCACTTTTACCCGGTAAGTCTTGTTATTCATGCTGATTCCGGCATTGTTCACGGCCAGGTCAGGACTGGTAGCCCCGGCAATTTCTGTCCAGGTGCTACCGTTCCACTCTTGCCACTGGTAGCTTATGGCATTTGTTGCTGCCACAGAGAATACGGTATTGCTTCCCGCACAGATCGTTTTATTTCCGGGCTGTGTCGTTATAACGGGCATTTGTCCATCTAATACCGTTACGGTAAAAGTGCAACTGGAGGAGTTGCCGCATCCGTCGGTTGCGGTAGAGGTGACAGTGGTTACACCAAGCGGGAAACTGCTTCCTGATGCAGGAACATTTGTTATACTGACGGCTCCGGCGCAATTGTCAGTAGCAGTCAAATTGTAATTAACAGTTGCATTGCAAGAACCCAAAGGAGTTGTTACTGTGACATTGGCGGGACAAATGATTACAGGTGCAAGCTGGTCATTTACCGTGATAAGTTGGCTGCATTCTGCAAAATTCCCGCAGGCATCCGTAGCCCTGTATTTACGGGTGATGATATATTTATTAGAGCAGGCCTGGTTGCTGATCACATCACCCGCATGCGTTACGGTCACTGCTCCGCCACAATTATCACTTACCGCTGTCACCGCTGTGATATCTGCCGCAGGAACGGCAGCCGGACAATTTGCGGTTATAGGTGCAGGACAGGTTAACACCGGGGGCGCCTGGTCGTTTACAATTATCGCCTGGATACAATCAGCGGTATTTCCGCAGGCATCGGAAGCACGATATGTCCGGTTGATCGTATATCTGTTGGCACAGGTCTGGTTACTGATTGCATCACTCACAAATGTTATCGTCACAGCGCCGCCGCAATTATCACTAACAGCGGTTACGGCAGCAATATCAGGAACCGGTACAGCCCCGGGGCAGTTTACTACCAAAGTAGCCGGACATGACAAGACTGGTGGAGTCTGGTCATTTACAATGATGATTTGATTGCATACTGCAAAGTTTCCCGCTCCATCAGTGGCCCGGTAGGTGCGGGTGATCATATATCTGTTGGCACATGTCTGGTTGCTGATCACATCTCCCGTGTGCGTCACAGTAACTATGCAATTATCGGTAGCGGTTACCGATGAGGGATTGGGCGAAGGAACGGATGAGGCACAGTTAACAATGAGAAGTGCCGGACAAATAATAACCGGCGTCTCGGTATCGGATATTGTTACTGTAAAGGTCTCTGTATCATTGCCGCATAAATTCGAACCCGTGATACTGACCGTTGTTGTGCCTGCATTGAAAAATGCCCCGCTTCCATTACCATTTCCACTACCTGTGGTAGCCCCGGTCAGCACGTAACTTACAGATGGAGCCGGACTACCTGTTACCGATGTCGTATAAGTCACTGATTTCCCGCATTGCCCTGGCGTAATTACATCGGTTATATTACCGGGTACTGTAACAGATGGTAATGTTTGCACGCTAAGTGTTGCACTAGTTGTAAAAGTTGTTCCGGTAAGGTTGCTAAAACCTGCACGGAAAAGATGCCCGTTTTGTGATGCTAATGCGTTGAAAGTCAATGGAGAATTGATAGCTCCCGGAATATTTGACCATGTCAATCCGTTATCAGGGCTTTCCTGCCATTGCATACTGGTTGCACCGCTTGCTGAAGCTGAAAAACTGACTTCAGTTCCTTCACAAGCTGTTTGACTCAATGGGTTTAAATTTATGGTCGGTGGTGGAGTTCCATCTGTTACATTTATTGTATAATCCTCCACTTCACCAAAGCCTTCAATGCCACAGGGATTACCAGGAATTACATTATATGTGATTCGTATTCGCATACGTTTCAAACCAAAAGGGGTGCCGACGGGACATAGTATAGTTCCAGTAAACAGAGAATTATCGGTACTTGATGTGGCAAAGAATTCATTTGCGTCATTAAATGAAAAATTACCATTCCAGTCGATCCATATATAAACAAGATCCCCAACAAAGGGTTGCGGGTTGATAACAGAAACAGGGTACGAAAGTCCGGGTGTCATAAACCCTGCCGGAACTGAAGTTGTATAATTAGAATAGCCGTTTACAAGCCCGCAAAGGGATGTGTTATTGATGCCAGCAACAGTGACATTGCCAATATATTCATCGCATACGCTGCCACTTGCAATACAATATTGAGAATAACCAACCCTGGAAATTGAAAGCAGCATAATAATCAGTATAAAATTTCTCATGGTATGTAGAATAATAAATGATGAAATCTTTCAGAGCATACTTCTATTTTTTTTCGATATATAAATTTGAAGACCTCATCTGTATTTTATAACCGTGTTTTCCCTTTTGGGCATATCCGTTTTTTCACCGATGCATTGGTAGAAATTAGTTATTAAACTTGCACATTGTAAAGCGACTCAGGCTTTGTGAAACACACTTAATGAAAAACAAGGATCGGCAGTCCCCTACCCGGGAAAGTCTTTTATCCAGCCTGGATATCAGGGAATGGAGTATGAAATCTTTTGCGGAAGAGCTATACCAGAACACTGGTCAGCTCATCAGTCTTGCGAGGGTACGACTTGCAGCCATCGACCTGGAAAAGAAGGACGAAACAAAGGAAACGATCAGGTATTCCGAACAGCTCCTGAAGAAAGTGATAAAAAACCTGCGCAACCTTGCCAGCCAGCTATCACCGTCAGAAATCGCTCAAAAGGGATTCCTGGATTCCCTGCAATATGAGGCACAAAGACTGGGCAAACTTGGAATTTGCGAGATAAACTTTTCTGTCATTGGTAATAAATGCCGGCTGGAAGAAACAAGGGAACTTATCCTGTTCTCCATTATCCAGCATTTTCTTTTCGGGATCTTGTATGCAGGGAATGCCGGAAAGCTTAAAATAGCGGTGATATTTGAAAAAGAGCTGATAAAAATCAGTTTATTTTATCCTGCAAACTTTGATAATTTTAAAACAGTAGCCGAACTGAGCAGTCCGGCAATTATTCAAAAGGCGGCGAATATCAATGTATTAATCAGCGGGAACGAAAAAAACGGACTCTTGGAAATTGCTGTTTTTCTGACGAAGTAATAATCATGATTACTATTGCACTGGCCGACGATCACGTCATGCTCCGTAACGGGCTGTCCGCTTTAATAAGGAATATCGGCTTTGATGTACTTTTTGAAGCCAATAACGGAGAGGAATGTATCCAACATTTAAAAGATGGGCAGGAACCACAGGTGATCCTGATGGACATCAATATGCCGGTGAAGGACGGGTTTGAAACCACGCAATGGATATCTGCCAATTTTCCCGATATAAAAATCCTGGCTCTTACTATGGTGGACGACGAGAACGCCGTGATCAGGATGCTGAAGAACGGGGCAGTAGGGTACCTGTTAAAAGAATCGGGCCCCGATGAACTGAAAGCGGCCATTTATGCCGCTGTGGAAAGAGGTTTCTATTATTCCGAAATGGTGACCGGCAGGCTGGTTCACAGCATCAGGGGCGGGGATGATATAAGCAAATATTCTCAGCAGGTCCTTCATTTAACGCAAAAGGAGATCGAATTTCTCAAACTGACCTGTTCCGAGCTTACCTATAAAGAGATAGCGGATGAAATGCACGTCAGCCCCCGCACCGTCGACACCTACCGTGATCATCTCTTTGAAAAACTGGGACTGAAAACAAGGACCGGACTGGTGATCTATTCGATAAAGAACGGCATCGTAAAGATCTGATCATTTCTTCTCCATCAGCAGTGTGGTGCCCTCGCCGGGTGAGGAACGGAATTCGGTGTCAAAGTGTATCTCTTTCGCCCTTGCGATGATATTATCAAGACCGTTACCCTTCAACACTTTTTCCGTATCAAATCCGCAACCGTCATCGCTGATGGTTAACCGGGGTTTCTTTCTCACCGCTTCGGCAGTCAATGTAATATTCTTACAACCCGCATACTTGATGCTGTTATTGATGACTTCCTTGATGATCAGGTAAAGGTTCCGTTTTTCCTCCCGGTTCAAAAGGTAAGCATAGAGTCCGTCTTCAAGCGACTGGCTGTACCGGATATGGTTGGCTTCGCAGAGCGGACCCGCATACTGGCTGATACGGCTAAATAAATGTTCCAGCGTATCTTTTTTCTCATCCAGCACCCAAACCAGGTCGCGCACCCCGCTGATGGCATCCTGGGTGCCTTCCATTATTTTTTCAATGGGTTCCGGGTTCCCCGGTTCGAGTGACGCGATATTGGCATATACTTTCACGCTGTTGAGTGTGCTGCCGAGGTCATCGTGCAGGTCGCGGGCGATCTGGTTGCGGATCCGGGCTTCCTTTTTAAGCTGGCTTAACCGGAACCGGTAGAACATATAAAGTAATGAGAATCCCAGGAAAATGCAGGCGCCGATGAACCAGCTTTTTTGCCAGAAGGGCTCAAGGATTGTAAATGAAAAAATGGCCGGACTTCCCCAATCCTGTCTGTTCGTACCGGCCATGACGAAAAACCGGTAGTCACTGGGTTTCAGTCTTGAGAAGCTGATGGTGGAACCGGCAGTAGGCGAACTCCAGAATTCCTCTTTGGGATTTCCGTTGCTGAGCAGGTAACGATACTGCACATTTTTCTTGTCTTTCAGTGTAGCTGCATTGAAAGAGATCGTGATCGAATTCTCCGAATGCCTTAATACCGGATTGAATGGAACCTGGAATATCCCGCTCAGTGAATCAGTGTAGGAACGCCAGTTGGTAACCCGGTTGTTCAGCATGACCTGTTCAATAGAGACCACGGGACCAGACCTGGATGTAAGCGGAATACTATCACTGAATCTCATCAGGGCATACTGGGTACCGTACCAGATCACATCTCCCGTATCCTGTAAAAGTCTTCCGTATTCCAAACCTCCGGCAGGAATACCTTCATCAACTCCAAGGTTATAAATTTTTATGAACCTTGAATTAAGATGAGGGTTATCAATGATCGTCAGGCCGGCCATCGTGGATAGCCAGTACCTGCCCTTCTTATCCTGTAAAAAAGATTGCACAAAATCATTTGCCAGGCCGTTTTCCGTGTTAAACACTTTTTTCAGGATAATGGAATCCGTGCCGGAAAGCTTGCATTGCATCAGCCCGTTACCCGGATAACTTACGATGATATGACCGGCCTGATCCCGAAAGAGCCGGTAAATACTTTCCGGTTTTATGGATGCGGGTGTTTTGACAAGGCGGGTGGAATTGTCTTTCCCGATCAGGATCAGCTCCCCTTTTTTTGTAAAGACCAGCAGCCTGCCTTCTCCAAGACCGAGAAATCCCTTTGGGTTGCTGATTGGTTGCCCTTCTTTGTCTTTGAAAACCTGGAACCCTTTTTCATCCCCTATGTAAAGCTGGTCTCCCGGTATCCAGATCTTTTTCCGGAGGCTGTCATAGCAGATATGCCATTCCAGGTCGTAGGAAGCCTTCAGTACCGGATCTTCAAGGAAATATGCCTTTTCATTTTCCAGGATGAACAGGCGGTTCTGCCGGGTGATACACCAGAGACGATCCCGCTCATCCCTGCAATAAATATCAACCAAGAACCTGTTCCGGGATCCGGCGGCCGGCTGACTGAACTTTCCCTGTTCCCATTTGGTCATTCCGGTAGATTCACTGAAAGTATAAAACCGGCCTTTTTGAAAAGCTATATTATTGAGGTCATCCAAAGAAGCAAGATCATTTTTCGTGTAGGGGATGAACATTTTTTCCCGGGCTTTGGTCAGTCCCTCAAAACTGGCTATCCAGATATTTCCTTCCCTGTCTTCAGCAAACCCGCTGACAAGTTTATGGGTATTCGGCACTGACCATGCCAGGGTTGTCTCCTCACCCGGCAGGGAAACCTGCACGCCGTTTTGTTGCGTGGCCACCCATATCCTGTTCTTGCTGTCGCGGTAGGCGGCATAGACATGTTTTCCCTGCAATTCTTTTTCGAATAGTGTCTGGATCTTTCCTTCAAAATAATGATAAACACCTCTGTTTGTGTAGAAGAATAATTTTCCGTTCGAGATTCCCGCTATTACGATAAAACGGTACGGGGGTAGCTGTTTTCCCAGGGTATCTGTTGTGCCATCGTTCTTTTGAAATAAAATATTTCCCATGAGGCATAAATAGATGCCATTTTTTGCAAAGGCGATCCGCCGGCAGTATTCATTACCAATAGGTTTAATGGGAATTGTTTTAACTCCGCTGTAATGGTCAACCCTTGTCATCTTATGGTCTTCCACTGCCCATAGTTCGGAAGCTGTAAATTGATTTTCCCTGAAGGCCAGTGCTAATGGAAAACTTTCCCTGTTTTGATAAAGCCTGAAGCTGCTTCCCTCGGTATAATACAAAGAAGATCCTGCATAAAACCAGATTTTCCCTTTTTCATCCTCATGGATATAACTGATGAGGATATTTGAAACACCGGCAGGATGAAGAGGAATTGTAGTGAACCGGGTTCCGTCAAACCTTCCCAGGCCATAACGGGTGCCGATCCACAAATAGCCTTTGTTGTCCTGCCTCGAAGCATATACATAAGAATGAGGCAATCCATCCTGTGCCGTGAAAGTCCGGGTGATGAAGGGAGATGAAGCAGGCTGCGTCCGGACAACCGAATGGGCTGTAAACAGGAATATAAATAGCAAGGTCAGCCTTGATGGCATAAAAAATGGTGGTATTTAAATATAGGGTGATTGGTCCCGTTAAACAATGACTTCTGTCGGGATGAAATAAATAGCGATAATCCACTTTTGTTTAATTTTGTGTTCCAATCATTAAATCGAATACTACTATGTC
>CAZQGZ010000084.1:0-14921 GCA_964592935.1 uncultured Chitinophaga sp.
CTATGTCGGAAGGTTAGTCAAAACTTCTGGTGAGTGCAGACCAGGCTACTTACTATTGACTAACGACGCGGACTAATTTTCCAAACTGCGGAAATCCACCGGCACCAGCCTGCTTACACCCGGTTCCTGCATGGTCACTCCATAAATGACATCAACCGTACTCATGGTCATTTTATTGTGAGTAACGATGATGAACTGGGAATTCTCGCTGAACTGTCTTATCATGTTGGTGAATTTGCCGACATTGGCATCGTCCAACGGGGCATCTACTTCATCCAAGATACAGAACGGAGCCGGTTTGATCAGGTAGATGGCAAATAATAAAGCGGTTGCGGTCAATGTTCTTTCACCCCCGCTTAGCTGCGTTAACGATGTTGGACGTTTGCCCTTGGGTTTTGCAATAACATCTATACCGCTTTCAGCCAGGTTTTCGGGATTCTCCAATACAAGGTCGCATTGATCATCGGAGGTGAACAAAGTCTGGAATACTTTCTGGAAATTCTCACGCACCAGGTGGAAGGTCTCCAAAAATTTCTGGTTCGCCGTCAATTCAACTTCTTCAATGGTCTTAAGCAGGCTTACTTTCGCATTCACGAGATCGGTTTTCTGTTCTACAATAAAATCATAACGCTTCTTCATTTCCGTGAATGCTTCAATGGCGGTCGGGTTCACGTCACCCAGGTTCTCCAGGCGCTTCTTCATCCGGTCAACCTTTTCCTGCAATTCTTCAACCGGAACTTCTCCTGCCCTCTCTTCGCCGAGAATATCATCCAGGTTAATCCTGAATTCCACATCCAGTCTTTCCTTCATGCCTGCCAGGTGCAGTTTCAACTCGTTCAATTTATCCTTGATGGCCGCCAGCATATGTTCCACCTGTTCTTTGTCTTTTGCTTTATGGCGTATCTCGCTTTCTTTTTCACTCAGCTGGTTCCGGAAATTATAATAAGCCTGGTCCGCTTCATTCAGTCTTTGTTCTTCTGCCTCTTTATCTTTCATCAGTTGCAGCAATCCTTCTTCAATTTCTTTTAATGATCGTGCTGATTGTTCAATATTTATTTCCGTTTCAGCCAACTGCTCTTTATTATTTTCAATTTGGCGTTTCAGGTCGTTCAGTTGATTGTTCTTGAATTCCAGTTCCTGCTTCAGGGCGTTGATCTTGCTATGCTGTTTGGTAACATTCAGGTTAAACTCATTGTACCGGGCAGTTACCTCATTGTAAGCTGTTTCGTTTGCCCGGTATGCTTCATCGGCTTCTGCCAAACGGATGGCGTTCACCTGCAACTGTTCGTTGTATTCAGTCAACTGGTTCCTGACCCCTTCAACAGAACTATGTGTTTGCTGCATCTGCAGGTTCAGTTCTTCGAGGCGGTGGAGGCTGTGTGTCTGCATCGAGTGGAGGTTCTCCAGTTTATTGTGCAGCGAAAAAACTTCATTGGTCAGTTGCTGGATTTCTCTTTCTGTATCGCGGATAGTTGTCTCCCGGAGATCTTCGTTGAAGGCGATCACTTCATTATGTCTTTCCTGGATCTCTGCACGGAGCAATTCCACTACAGCGGCCTGCGTGGTAATTTCTTCCTGCAGCTTTTCAAGGTTTTTTACACGTCCGATCTTTTTCCCTTCGATCAGCCCCACACTGCCGCCGGTCAATGAATATTTTCCTTTTACATACTTGCCGCTCTTTTCTATCACCACAAACCCGTTGCCGGATTGCATGGCTTCCTCGTTGTCTGCAATAAAAACATTTCCCAATAAAAGTTCAGCCAGGTTCCTGTATTTTTCGTCCACTTCCACAACACTCAATGCAGGAATGGCCCCTTCCAATGCTGCATGATATTGCCCCGGTTGCGAACCATAATATTGTATGGCTACAGGCGCCTCATTTAATTTATCCAGGAGGAAGAAATTCGCTTTCCCTTTTTTGTTTTCATCCAGTAAACGAACAGCCTGCAGCCCTTCCTGCAGATCATTCACCACATAATAACCGAGATAAGGTTCCAGCACGTTTTCCAATGCGGCCCGGAATTCTTCTTTAACATACAAAATATCCGAAAGGATCGGTGACGTAAAGTTCCAGTTCGTATTGTTGTGTAAAAATTTAACGGAGTCAGGATAACCTTCCATGGAATCGATCATGCTCTTCAGCAGGTCATGTTCATTCTTTTTTGCATCCAGTTTCCTGTTCTCTTCAGCAAGTTTATTACGAATACCATCCAGCATGGCCTGCGTCAGCAGGATCTGTTCCTTTGTATTTTCCTGGTGTTTCTGCAATTGTTCCAGGTCCACTTTTTTTATTGCCAGTTCTTTTTCCCGCAATATCCGGTCCTGGTCTAGGTGCTGCCGCTGCTGGTCGCGCAGCTTTCTCTCCTCTTCGGTTTGTGCAATAACCCTTTGCAGGTTCTGTACAGATGTATCGGCTACAGCCACTTTCTTTTCTGCATCAAACTGGCTACGCTGTATCTGCTGGTGATCACTCCGGAAATGATCCAGCGCCATGCGTTTTTCATCAAGGAAAATTCTTTTGGCATCCACTTCGGAACGCTGTTCCTCCAATTGTCCGAGCAATACAGCCAATGCATGATCTTCTTCCGCCATTTGCTGATTGGTGAACCCGATGCTTTCGTCGATGCCTTTCAGTTGTCCTTCTGCTTTTTGTAAAAAATCTTTCAGGCTGTTTTCTTTTTCTTCCAGGTGCTCCAGCCTTTGTGCCGCAAGGTTCTTAGCATTCTCCCTGCTGCGTACAGTTTGCAGCATGTCATTAAACTGATGCTGCATTAGCTGCAATGCCTTTTCTTTTTCAACGAAAGCAAGCTTCTCCTGTTCCAGTGCCGCTTCATCCTGTGCGATCTCCGTTTCGAGTTTTACCCTTTTATCTGTTTCGATATCCTGTTGTTCATTCAGTTCTTTATATGTAAGATTGAAACCTTCCAGTGAAGCTTTGGCGAGTTCGATACTGACAGCCCGGTAATCTTTTTTTATCTCGTGGTATTTCTCCGCTTTTTTCGCCTGGCTTTCTAACGATTTTAACTGGTTATTGATCTCAAAAAGCAAATCCTCGATACGGGCCAGGTCCTGCTCAGTAGCATCGAGTTTCAGTTTGGCTTCTTTCTTTCTCGTTTTGTAAATGGAAATACCGGCAGCCTGTTCGAGCATCCGGCGTCTTGCTCCTTCTTTGTCCTTGATCAGGTCATCCACCATGGCCAATTCAATAATGGCATAACTGTCGGTGGAAATTCCTGTGTCAATAAAAAGGTTTTGTATATCCTTTAACCGGCACTGTACATCATTCAGACGGTATTCACTTTCCCCGCTTTTATAAAATTTTCTTGTAATAGTAACCTCGTTGAATTCTGTCGGCAACAGGTTCCTTGTATTCTCAAAGGTCAGGCTCACTTCAGCAAGCCCGCTGGCACTGCGGCTTTTGGATCCGTTGAACACAAGGCTGTCAAGATTCTCGCTCCGGAGATGACTGATCTTTTGTTCACCGATGACCCAACGTATGCTGTCTACAATATTTGATTTACCACAACCATTGGGACCAACGATGCCGGTGATATTCTCATCAAAACTTACTACGGTCTTGTCGGCAAAACTCTTAAAGCCCTTGATTTCTAAGCTTTTTAATCTCACAGTTTCTTATTTTATATCCGGCGAATTTACGGGAATAAGTGGCATAACCGCATTGGGCCATCCGGGTTTTCCACAAAATTTAAGAGAATGTGGAGAAGATGGTACATGCTGAAACAGGAACCTGCAGCTCAATGAATCTTGCATAGTTCAAATAGCCATTCTTTTCATGATTGGAACTACAATGCTTAATTCATACACCCTGTTCCTGAATTATCATAATTCTCATAATCAGTGATTATGGTTTCACATATCCCGCACATGCACTGCATATGATTCGATTGCACCGCATACAATACGGTGCTATTCAAATTTGACCCCTTCGGGGTCGTTTTTCAATTATGTTTAACACTCTTTTGTTCAAGTATAGTCGATTCATCGTCTATATTTCGATTTTTCGCCTTTCTGAAATGATTTTTTCATCATAAAATATCGGGAATTTCATCATTTAAAATCGCTCTTTTAAACGGTCTTGAACAACCCCGAAGGGGTTAAATTTGAATAACCACCGGTCGTACCGGTGGTGAAAAGACAATCTAAACCAAAACACCCTGAGCACCTATACCCAGATCCTCTACCAGATCGTCTTCAGCACCAAATACCGGGAAAGAACAATGATAAAGAAAGACCGGCCGGAACTATTTGAGTATATCTCCGGAGTACTTAAGAAAAAAGACTGTCACCTTTATCGCATCAACGGGGTGGAAGATCATCTGCATATCGTTACTGACCTGCATCCGTCTGTGGCTTTAGCAGACCTGGTTAAAGACATCAAACTATCAGCTACTTCCATGATAAAACAAGGAAATATCTTTCCGAACTTTGGTGGATGGCAGGACGGTTATGGCGGTTTTACTTATCATATCAATGCCAAAAACAACCTGATTGAATATGTCAAAAACCAGGAAGAACATCACCGTATCATAACATTCGAAGAAGAGTTCAGAAATTTATTGAAAGAACATAAGATTGAGTTTGATGAGAAGTTCTTGCTGTAATTTTTACGTCCACATTCAGCTTATTCCTGCCGGCATTGTTTCAGCATACCTTTTATTGTATTCAGCAGGCTAAGGGATTTTTTATATAACGGGTTATCTGCAAGATCTGAAGGGTTACCTTTTGTTTTGACACGCGTGGTTATGCCCGAACGTATAAGCGTGATGATAACAGAGACACTGACCTCGTAACCGCTGTTATGTGCATTATTATTCATAATAACCGAGTCTGATACGGCCAGCTGTTTTTCATTGATAATTTTATTGATCTTTTCCAGTTGTTCATTGCTCAGCGTACAGCTTTTTTCATTGTCCTTTTGACCGGGCACCTTCCTGCCGCTGTATTTTACAGAATAAGATATTACGCTTCCATTGATCAAGATGTTTTCTGTAGTGGAATGACTGTCCTTGCTTTTCTCACCGTAATTATAATAAATGGTGAGATATGGTTGCTGTGCACGAGTGTTATCAGTGATCGTAATAAACAGGATCAGCATCAGGAATGCTGTTAAGTTTTTCATAACGGAAAGATATTAAAAATTAATAACCGGGGTTGAAATGCCTGTTGGCGTTTTTAAATACCTGCCAGGTAATTTTTTACCGTACGGAACGTACGCCCCTGCTCCCCTTCCAGCACTTTTTCATCTTTCGGGTTGATGCGGATGAGTAATTTCTTATTGTCAACCAGTTCCTCAAAAGCAGGAAGGGCCAGGAAATTGGTTTCGTCCATCAGTTTTTTTGCCAGCAACGGTAAAATTTCTTTACCCAATGCTTTCAGTTCACGGTATTCAGCCGTTTTGGTACGTGTATAAGGATCGGAGCTGAACGCATTGCTCCCGGTATGCCAGATTTTTTTCCAGGCGCTGAATTTTTTTTCAAAATCCCTCGTTTTTTCCCCGGAAATTTCCTTGATCAACGCCTTCAGTTTATTGATCTCTGTTTTGGTAAATTCTTTACTTTCTTTCATATACTTCCGTAAATATATTGGTAAATGGGCAAAAATTATTCTCTTCCAGCCATAATAAGCTATTACATGACCATAAGCAGGCCCGTTCAGTTCATTCAGGCAATGTTGTATCCGGGCCAGGCTTCCGCATTTGGATTCCCAGCAGGGTCCGTGCGTAGGACCCGAAATACATCCATGGGTCATGTTAGTATCTGCAAAACCCCAGGCCGCCACATGTCCTTTTAATTTTCGTTTCATCCCAAACAATGAATAAAAGTTGTCAAAATCAACAAGGTTACTTCCCGGCCAGTGCCAGAGATTCGTCACCCCCACAGTCCAGGATATGCAATTATAAACAACGGATGGCTCATCCGTTACTACAGTGAAATCAACATCCAGCAACGGGAAATCATGGAGAAAAGTTGTTTTTTCTGATGGGGTGAGTTTTCTCGGCAATGCCATACAATATTTTTTGGTTGGATCAAAATTAATCCGGGTATTGTTTTTCACCAATACCAATAAAGTGGTATTTTAACCCAGGCACCTGCCAGATTTTAAAAATCGTAACCGGAAAAAAATCAGATAAAGCAGATCTGCAAAATCAATTTTCTGTTTCTGCCAGGAGAAATCCAAGATCGGCAAGAATTAACTCCGGGCTTTCATAGTGGAGAAGGCTGTCTTTCAGATTATTTACCAGTTCATCACGGGTGATATTGAAAGATGACTTATAAAGCGAAAGCTTATATGAATTGACTTTAAAAAATGCCAGGCGGGCCGTTTGTTCTGTATAATCTTCAGCAAGGCAAAATGACTGGGCAATATATGCGGTGTCATTGTAGTAAAGATCTTTCATACAGGTGCATTTTGGTTTAACAAGGTTTGGACAATTTGACAACGACCTTTATTATAAAAAATTGCCTCTTGCCAGTATCCCGGCCTCTTACTTCACTGGTAATCGTATTTTCCCTTAGATTAATTACTTTAGCCAACCATTCCAAAAGACCCGCATGAAAAGAAATATACTTCTTTTGATCTTAATGCTTATCCTGCATGTATCCTGTAACCGGTATCATTCTTTTCATAACAGGAAATGGACCGTGGCCTGGCAGCCTTCCCACCAGACCGACACCGGAAAAGATTTCAGCGAAGCTGCTACCTGCAATGCCATTGTTGAAGCAGCCATGGCAGCAAAACCTTCTTTAAAAGAATTCAAGGCCTGGAGCCTGGGCAAAGAACAATTTCATCATGCGGATTCGGGCAGTAATACCAAAATCCTTCATACCACTGCTGTGATCGACGGGAAAATATCAGGCTATGCATACGAACTGAATAAATCCAATAAAAAAAATCCCTTTGTTTTCATTGCCGTGCATAATAACGGGGGTACGAAGCGTCATGCCATGTGGGGTTATATACATTACGGAGATCAATATGAAACGGAGAACAGGGAACTGGCCCGCCGGCTGGTGAAAGCCGTTTGTACGGTCACGGACCTGGAAAACCGGGGCGTTTTACTTGACAGTACAACCGGGAGAAATGATTATCGTTGCAGTAAAACAGGCAAGCTCAGTTTTTACAGCCTGGATGAAAATATCAACCACGCACCGTACCGCGTGTTGCTGGAAATTGGTGATAATGCCGCCAGCCGTGCATTGCTGCAAGACCCCGGTAAACAGCGGATCATAGGGGAAGCCTTAAAAAAGGAACTGGCCTCCTGGCTTGCAGAAAAAAGAAAACAGGATATGAAATAATAAAAAGTTGACCCATCATTTAAACAACAGATTTATGAAAATAAATACAATCGGTATCGTAGCTATTGTGGTTTTTCTTTCTGCCTGCAGTAACCGGGAAAAGAAAGAAAAAAAAGAATCCAAAGAACCGGTTATGGAAAATGTGGATGAACCCGTAAAGAATGAAAAACAAGCAAAGAAAGTTACCGACAGGGATTACAGCCTGAATGCTGAAAATGCGTACAATGATATTTTTCTTGACAGCCTTGCCATGGAGAAATATATTTCCAACCACCAGCTCGGTGAAAAGAAGATCGGTCTCCGGATCCGCAGTTTCTATAATGCCAGGAATTACCAATATGCCTGGTTTTCTTCAAGGGGACTGACTGAGCAAACCCGCTTTTTCTGGAACCAGTATGATTACGCCGTAACGAAATTAAATGACACCACACTTACCAATAAAGATTTTTATAAAAAAGCGGAACGGCTCGTCAACCAGGAAGAACTGAAGTTTACAAAAAACGATTCCAGTCTCCTGGAAGCCGAATTTGCCTTCACCGAACATTTTATCCGCTATATCAACAGCACCTATGAAAAAGGCTATGTAAAGAGAAAAGAGCAGGAGAAATTCATACCGATCAAAAAACTGGAGCCGCTGGCCATGGCCGATTCCCTGCTGAACAAAAAACACAGTGATGATAAATATTATGAAGAAGTGAATGATATGTATGCAGGGCTGAAAAAGGAACTGCAATTATATTACAACGTGGCCATAGCAGGCGGATGGCCCTCGGTCCCGGCATTGAAAGGCACCCTGAAAAAGGGCGACAAGCAGCCAGTTGTCACGGCGATCAAAAAAAGATTACAACTTACGCTGGATATGCCGGGGAATGACAGTACGGATATTTTTACAGATACACTGGAACTGGCCGTAAAAAAATTTCAAAGCCGTCATGGATACAAACAAGACGGAATCATTACGGGACAACTCATCAAGGATATGAATGTGCCTGCCAGGGAAAGGGTAAAACAGATCTTGCTGAATATGGACAGGATGCGCTGGATGCCACAGAAGCCAACCGGCAACCTGATCATCGTGAACATTCCTGAATTCATATTGCATGTAATGGACGGGAAAAATAAAGTCTTTGATATGGTCGTCGTGGTCGGACAGGTGGGCCATAATACCATGATGTTTAACGGTGACCTGAACCAGGTCATTTTCAGCCCTTACTGGAATGTACCGCAAAGCATCATCAAAAACGAGATCATGCCTGCCATAAAGAGAAACCCGAATTACCTGGCCAACAAGAATATGGAACAGATCGGCAGCAATATCCGCCAGCGCCCCGGCCCCGGCAATGCACTGGGAAAAGTAAAATTCATTTTCCCCAACAGTTTCAATATGTATTTTCATGATACGCCGGCCAAAAGTTTATTTGGCCAGGATAAAAGAGCATTCAGTCATGGATGTGTAAGACTGAGTGAACCGCAGAAAATGGCGGAGTGGTTATTGAGAAACGATCCGGCCTGGCCCAAAGAAAAAATTATATCGGCCATGAATCAAACGCACGAAACTGCTGTAAAACTGAAAGAAGCCATTCCTGTTTTTATTATTTATTATACAGCCTGGGTAGATGAAAACGGTTTACTGAATTTCAGGGACGATGTATATGAACATGATAAAGAATTGATGCAAAAAATGTTTGTACCCGACCCGAAGGTTGGCCTGATCAGCACCGATACTATGAAGTGATTGATCTGAAATTAAGATTTCCTGCCGCTCATCCGTAAATTGACCCGTTTTTAAAAGGGAAGCAGCCTTTTTGGTATTCTTGATGCCATATACTATACCGGCTGTAAAACCAAAACTGTATGTATTATGGTAAGGTATATTATGTCCTTTTCCGTTCCGGAAGGCCGGGAATATTCTGCACAAAAAGTAATTGACAGTTATTTCCATGCGCTTCAAAAACACGGACCCGCGGGTATGCGCAGCCAATGCTATGCCGATCATGACAAGGACGGACAGTTTGTGCATATTAAAAGTTTTAAAAAGGAATCCGTAGCCAACCATCATTTCCGCTCGGCCATTTTCCGGGAATACCTGGAACAGTTGGCTTCGCTTTGCGGCATGAAGCCCTGTTTTTCCAGGTTGCAGCAGCAAAGAACTTTTGAATCCATCTATTAACCGGTGTTATAATAAAACAGATCCCCGGAATTCTCCATATACTACGGCAACTATCCTGCAGGAAAAACCGATTAACCTTATCAGCTATATAGGGTAATGAAATATATTTTGACCTGGATATTACTTTTTGTTTTCTCCCAGATTGTAGCCGACGGACAACGGATTCAAACTGTTGATACCGGCAAATACCGGATCAATCTCCCGGATTATTGGAGACCCGGAAACAAAGTCTGGAAAATTCTAACCGATAAACTGCCGCTGATTTGCGAAGAATTAAAAGATAAAGAACTCTGCGGTGATGATTGCAACCCTTATTACAGGATCGAGCTTGAAATGTCGGACCCTTTCGTTATTGACTATTTTCCCAATCATGTTGCTTCCGTTTACACCCATAACGAGTTCAGGAAGCCTTCCGATACCTGGGATATTCAGACGAGATATGCTTTTGAATCTTCCCTGCTGCTGCGGAATGAAAAAGGAATTCTGCTCACCCGTTTAATACTGGTTGATACCAATGAAACCTGGTTACTATCTCATCGTATTACGCTTGCATCCTATTCACCTCCCCCGATTCCTGCTACTTATTACAGGAGAGTCAGGACCAGCAGGTATAGCGGTTTGGATCCCAATATTCCCGTTCAACCTCCTATCCCGGATCTTGGACAGGAAGGAGAAACACCTTATTCCTATATCAACAGGAACCGGGAAAAACTGATGCCTTCATACAGGGACTTGTTTGTTATTATTGACAGGAAAATTAATTCCTGGTAAAAAAGTCCATTTTTTCCCGGATTCGCCGGATGAACTGATGCTAATGCCCGGTTCTGGATTCCTTCCGCCAATGACCGGGCAATACTGAACTGATATGTATTGTTCCGGAGAAAGCTAAATCCCCTAATTTTATCTTCAGAAACCAGCGTTACTTATGCACCGGGTCATTATTCCTGTTGATTATTCTGAAACCTCCCTGAAGGCCGCCCGATTTTCCGCACAAATGCTGGCGGGAAAGAAAGATGCCGCAGCCATACTTTACAATAATTATGAATCGCATGATGATCATGACATCAGTATAAATTTCCTGGAAACCCTGAAAAAAGAATTTCTTAAATCAGGCGTTGAATCCGTGGAACTCGAATCAGAAATGGGCGGCGACCTGATTGAGAATATTGCCCGGCTGGCTCATACATTGAGGGCTACGCTGATTACAATGGGCATTACCGGCAAATCAACTGTCAGACAGGCTTTGTTTGGCAGCAATACCCTGAAACTGGTTGATAAAAACCTTTACCCGGTAATGATCATTCCGCCCGAGGCCGAATACAAAGGGATCAACCATGTGGCTTTTGCATCCGATTTCAAAAATGTGGAAACCACTACGCCTTCGGAGCTGATCAATGCAGTTCTCGAAATGTTTAACCCGATGCTGCATATCGTGAACGTGAGTAAAGACCCTGATGTTTCCCGGAGTAAAGAAATGCAGCGTGGAAAAGAAATGTTTATGAAAATGTTCAGTTCCTTCAAAACTGAATTTTATTTCATCACCCGGAGTGATTTTTTTAATGCGATCGATCATTTTGTAAAAGATCATGCAATTGACGTACTGATCACCATTCCCAAACACCAGACCAATGCCACATCGATCCTCAAATCTTCGCACACCAAACGACTGGCTTATCACAGCCATATACCGATCCTGGCTGCCCATGAATAGTATGAATTCGGGTTTTTTACCACCCTATACGTAAAAAAATATTTTTCCGCAGATACCGCTGATTTTCCCGCTGATTACGCAGATAAATACACCGCATCATCCCCGAAATCTGCGGGTATTTGATCAGCGGCATCTGCGGGAAACAAAATATGCAATGCATGAAATCCCTGTTTAAGGGGGAAGGCTAATTTATTCATACATTTGCAACCTGTTCTCTTATTAACCAGCGATCAAAAAAAAATTATGAAGACCGTTATTGTTCCTGTTGATTTTTCTGAAATATCATTGAATGCTGCCCGTTATGCAACCCAACTGCTTACCGGGATCTATGGCCTGAATATGATCCTCCATCATGTGTATGATAATGCCGAAGAGGCTGAGGAAGCAACGAAAAAATTGAATGAACTGAAAGAAGAACTTAAGTCAGCCGGCATTGTCAAAATGGAAGTTTTTGCAGAGCAGGGCGATGATCTTATTGAAGAACTGGAAAAACTGGCCCGTCACCGGGATGCTGACCTGGTGATCATGGGAATCAAAGGACGTTCGACCATCGCACAAAGCCTGATCGGAAGTAATACTTTGAAAATGTTGAATACAAAAGCCTGCCCGGTGCTTATCGTTCCTCCCGATGCAGTATTTAATGGTTTAAAAAACGTGATGCTGACATCCGATTTCCAGGATGTAGCTGACAACACGCCGAGTGTGCCTATCCGGGAATTCCTGAAAGCATTTTTCCCGAAACTTCATATAGTTAATGTTGACAGCGAACATTATGTTTCACTGACCGAAGAATACCAGGCTGAAAAAATGAAACTGAAGGAGATGTTCAGTGTTTTCAACCCGGAATTCTATTTCCTTGGAATGTATGATGCCGATGAAGCGATCAACCAGTTTGCCCGGGATAAAAATATTGACCTCATCATCAATGTGCAGAAGGAACAATCCCTTTTCGCCAAGCTTTTTATCAAAAGCCAGACCAAGAAACTGGCTTACCAGAGCAGCATACCGGTACTCGCTCTGCATGAATAGTGAGCACTCGGCCCGGGGGTTACCCGGACATACCCTTGACAACGCAAAAACTAATAGCTACCTTTATGGTCAATAGTATGTGCCGATACCAGGGAATACGGGCCTGTATTTTTTCATTTGCCGAGCTATCATTGCCGGCCAATTTTTACATCCCGGATTAAGGAACAAACGCCTTCTTACTTACTAACCCTTTTTATTTTCCCGTACACCCGGTTAAACTGAACAACGCCTGCTTTTATGAAAAATATTAAATTGATAGAAGTGCCATCTGAAATCGGAGCCGGTACCCGGGGTGCCAGCCTCGGTATTGAAGCCATAAAAATTGCGGCCCTTGATTTTATGAGTAATTTTTTTATTCATTTCCCTTCTGAAAAAATCCAGACTGAAAATAAACTGCTGTACGAACCAATTGAATCGCCCTATGCCAAAAGAATCAAAGGGGTGGCCGCGATGTATGACCGGGTAAGCAAGGCGGTCAGCGAATCCGTCAAAAACAATTTCTTCCCGGTTATTATCAGCGGTGATCACAGTACGGCAGGCGCCACCATTGCCGGGTTAAAGATGGCAAAGCCCAAAAGTAAACTGGGAGTGATCTGGATCGATGCACATGCTGACCTGCACACCCCTTTTACCACTCCCAGCGGAAATGTACACGGCATGCCGATGTCGGTTAGCATCAATAAGAACAATGAGGACTGTGCCGTGCACGACGTAGACAATGAAACAATCAAATACTGGAACTATTTAAAGAACATTGGCAAAATAAGTCCCAAAGTGCTGCCGGAAGATGTGGTATTCATTTCACTCAGGGATTTTGAAAAAGAAGAAAAACACCTGATCGAAAAATATGACATGAAAGTGATCAGCACCAAAGAAGTAAGGAACAAGGGCGCGGAAAACGTGGTAAGGGCTGTGCTCCGTTACCTCGCTGATTGCACCGATATTTACATCTCCTTTGATGTGGACAGCCTCGATTCTTCCATTTCCAAAGGAACCGGTACTCCTGTTGGCAACGGGCTGAAAGAAAGAGAGGCCGAAGACCTGATCAGCAAATTCATGCAGAACCGGAAAGTTTGTTGTTTCGAGATTGCCGAAGTGAATCCCACGCTGGATAAAGAGAACCTGATGGCTGAAATTGCTTTTAATATTCTGCAGCGGAGCGTGAATGTGCTGATGATGAACTGATGAAGGTAAGTTCAGGCAAATGTTTTTTGCAATCCCGCTTCAAATGTAACAGGATTTAATCCCAATATGTTTACTGCTCTGTCTATATCAAATATGGTATGCGGAGGTCTTTTGGCCGGTTGCGAAAATTCCTTTGCTGTTACTTTCCGGATCAGCGATTTATCAAGATGCAAATGATCCGCCACCCTGCAGGCCATTTGGTAAGGTGTTAATTGATCACGGCCGGATACATGATAAATACCTGTTGCTTTTTTTTCAACAACAGAAACAATTCCCGCAGCAAGATCTTCCACATAGGTTGGCGTTCTTAACTGGTCATCGACCACACGATATTCCTCTCCTTTTTCCAGTTTTTCCTTTACAACGGTGAGCAGGTTGGGTTTACCGGTGACCGGCTTGCCATAAACAAGGATCGTTCTGACGATCGCCCATTCATTGTCATATTCCTTTACTTTTTTTTCTGCTTCCGCTTTGGTCCGGCCATAAAAATTTACCGGGCCCGGAAGATCATCCTCATAGTAAATATTTTTTTCCCCGCTGAAAATAAAATCAGTGGAAACAAAAACAAAAAAACAGGTATGTTTCTTCGCATGTTGCAGCATATTTACCGTTCCCGTTACATTGTCCAGATATGCTTTCGATTGGTTGAGTTCACATTCATCCACTTTACTCATGGCGCCTGCATGCACCACAACCCCGGGATCATATTTTTCAAAAACTGTATCTGCTGCAAACGGGTCCGTAAAATCCATTGATTCATAAAAGAAGGATGGATGATCCCTGAATGGCAACCGGCATTCACCCCTGCCCGTGGCGATCACCTGGTGCCCGCGCTCCAATAATTGCCCGGTGAGATAATATCCCAAAAAACCATTCGCGCCGGTGAGCAGAACTTTCATGTATCAAAAATAGAGTATCGCAATAAAAAATCCTGTTCCAGGGAACAGGATCGGTAAATAAGATAAATTGAATGCAATCGCCTACTGGTTCAATGCATTGACCAGCTTAACAATATCGCTTTCATTTTTCAGGTTCAGGCCGCCTGCTTTAATGGCTTCATCTATTTTTGCCGACATACCCGGCAATGCATCAGCAATAGATTGTTTACCGGTTTTGATCTTTTTTATTTCTCCCCCCGGCACATAAACATATAATTGCTGTGAAGTAACAATTTCCCTGCGGCTGTAATCACCCAATGTTGGTGCATCTTCCACTTTTTGTGAGAGGAATTTCAATAAATGAGCTTTCGGACCTAAAGCAAGAACCTGGTAAACGCTATTGGAAGTATGATTATCGATTTCGGGGTATCCCTGCCTGAAGATGATTTGCCTGATCGCACCGTCATTACCGGTTTCATTATAGGAAACCAGTTCAAATGATTCCAGTTTCATTTCCGCCCCGTCTCGTTGCACCATGACCGCATTGCTGTAGATATTGAATTTAAGGGGAACATTTGCCACTGTCCTTTCATTACTGACCTGTACAGATCCCAAAATATAATCGTTTCTCA
>CAZQGZ010000085.1:0-14899 GCA_964592935.1 uncultured Chitinophaga sp.
TTCAGTTTTCCTTTGACTTCTACAGCCAGCTGCTTACCGCACTGGTATTTTAATAATTGCGGATAAAAATTACTGTTCAGCAGGAAATAAGAAAAGATCATGGCGGCCACAGAAACCGTAACCGCTTTCTGCAAACGACCATAGGCGCCGCTCTTTATAAAATAGAAAACAAGCGCAAGCAGTAGAACCACGCCAATGATAACGCCAGTATTTTTCACCGGGAAGGCCCAGGCGTTAATAACGGCACCGGCCAGTAAAAGCAATACCACTACCACCGCCTGTATGATAAAAATGTTTTTTAGCCATCTGCTGTTTTCTTTCTGCTGTATTATAAATACGGATACCAGGACAGACGTGGCGGGGAATACGATATTGAGATAATGGGGTAGTTTGAAGCCGGAAAGGGAAACAACGACCAGCATCACAAGGAACACGGCGGTAGTCAACCACTCAACCCGGCGCTGCAGGAAATTTTTTATTCTTCCTGCAATAGCCGCATAAGCAAGGACACTCCAGGGCGCAAAGGCCCAGAGAAAAGAATGAATGAAAAAGAAATAATCATGTTTTGCATCACGGCCCATTTCACCGCTGAACCGTTCAACACTCTGGTTCAGCAAAATGAATTTTACACCGTTGAGATGATCTTTTCCCCGCACAATCTTCTCCGGGTGAAGATTAAACTGTATGTAATAACAATACACCACCGGCGCGATAAACAAACCGAATAAAAAAAGCATCAGCAGCCATTTCCAGTCAAAAAAAATTTTCCATTGTTTGAGGTAAAGAATATAAAACAAAGCTGCCACGGCCGGAACGAATACGGCAATATGTCCCTTGGTGGAAAAGCCCAGGGCAAGCCCCAGCGCAGCGCCGGCCACGTTCAACAATTTCTTGTTTTGTATAAACGCTACCAATTGCCATGTGGAAAAAGCGATACAGGCCGTGAGTATGGCATCCATCCGCACATCGTTATTGGCCAGGATGAATGCGAAAGAAGAAGCCAAAATTAGTGCAGCGAGTTTGCCCACTTCATTATTATACAATGACCCCCCGAGACGATACGTTGAATAGACACCGGCAATAGTGAAAAGAAAGGAGGGAAACTTGTATGCAAAGGTTGTTACACCGAATATCTTATAACTGAATGCGCAAAGCCAGAAATGAAGATGAGGCTTGTCCAGGTAATCACCGGCCTGGTCCACCAGGGAAACATAATCACCCGTGAGATACATGTGCAGGGCTATATTGGCATGGTGTGCCGAATCTGTATCCATTAATGGCACAAACAAACCAATGATATAAACCACTCCGAGCAGGGCGAAGAGAAGTTTAAAAATACGGTCGGAAAGAAAAGGGCTGTTCAAGCAGAAATTGTTTCAGCAAAGTAAGTTTTTTGCCACGAATTACACGAATGGCACGAATAGTTTTCTTAAGGTTCGGGTGACACACGAATTTAGAAAATTAAATATTTGAATTTCACGAAACGGTCATTCCCAAAAATTTTTTTGCCGCAGGCAATCAATTTGTATTTAATTGTATTTATTCGTGAGATTCGTGTAATTAGTGGCCAACTATTTTTACTAAAGCGAAGCCAGCAGCGCCGCCACTTTTTCTTTGATCTGGTCCCTTACTTTCCTGAAATCATCCTCGTTCATCTCCCGGGGATCCGGAATTTCCCAGTCCACGAATTGTTTGGCCGGCATCCAGGGACAGGCATCACCGCAACCCATGGTAACGACAACATCAAAGGGAGCATATTCTTTTACTTCTTCGAGTGATTTGGGACGGTGTGTTTTCAGGTCGTAACCAAATTCTTTCATCGCAACGATCGCTTTCTGGTTGATTCTTCCCGCGGGTTTGGAGCCGGCGCTATATGCTTTTACAGAACTACCCCCCAGCATTTTTGCAAAGGCCTGGCTCATCTGTGAACGGTTGCTGTTCTCCACACAAACAAAAAGGATCTTCTTTGGCATCCCGGTAAAGATAAAGAGTCCCGCACTGCGGGACTCTTTTAGTTTTTAGCAGCAACCGCCGCCACCGCAGCAAAAGCTGCCTGGGCTGCAACAGCCCGGGTCTTTTTGGATCATCGTTTTCATGGCTTTACTTTTTATGGTTAAATAATTATAAATGCTTAACAACATCCGCTACCGGGTTCGCAGCAATTACGTTCGTCTTTAGCCGGCTTTTCAGCATATACAGTTAAACTTGCAATCCGGGTGGTTCCTTTTTTGTACTCGGCAATCTCATCCGCGCTTAAATAATTAGCGAGTAAATCGTCGGGGATATGGATCGTTTTGTCTTTTTGTAATGTGATATTTTTGAACCCGGCCTCTTCAATGATTGCGAGATACACGCTCTTCTGGATGGCCCCGGAAACACAACCCGCGTATAATTCGGCCACCTCTTTCCATTTATCAGGAAGCGGCCCCTCTAAAACGATATCTGAAATGGAGAAATGACCACCCGGTTTTAATACACGGTAGATCTCGTTAAATACTTTTTGTTTATCGGGAACAAGGTTCAGCACACAGTTGCTGATAATCACATCGGCTTTGTTGGCTGTAACGGGCATATGTTCAATATCGCCCTGGCGGAACTCTACATTGTTCAGCCCAAGCTTCTCCGCATTCTCCCTGGCGCGGGCGATCATCGGCTCCGTGAAGTCGATGCCGATGACCTTCCCCCTTTCCCCCACCACTTTCCTGGCAACAAAGGCATCGTTACCGGCCCCGCTTCCCAGGTCGATCACCGTGTCACCTTCTTTCATTTTGGCAAACTCGGTAGGAAGGCCGCAGCCAAGACCCAGGTCCGCGTCGGGGTTATACCCTTCCAGTTTTGAATAATCGTCGGCCATGATGTTATACACATCATCTCCGCAACAGGTCGACGTAGCGCCGCAACAGGAGGAAAGGTTTTGTTCTTTGGTTTGTGAAGCAATTTCCGCGTATTTATCACGGACCGATGCTTTAATTTTTTCATTTGTGTTCATGGCAATCGTTTTTTATTTATTTAAATATTTTTCATTGTGCAACCGAATTATATTCAGCAACAAGCTTTTTCATTCTTCACTTTTAAGTGGTTGAACAAAAAATTGAATTCGCCGTTGAATTTTTCAAATGCCTTCCAGTTGATGCAATAGCAGCTTCTTGGTCCGTCGATACTGCCGCTGATAAGCCCGGCTGTCTTTAATTCTTTTAAGTGCTGGGATACGGTGGATTGAGCTAACGGTAACAGTTCAACGATCTCCCCGCAGATACATTCGTTCCGTTGCGCCAGCACTTTCAGGATGGCGATACGTGCGGGGTGGGACATGGCTTTGGCAAAATTGGCCAGGTCCTGTTCCTTTTGGGTGAATTCTTCTTTTTTATGAATAGCCATATGGTTAAACGGTTGTTTTTTTAAAACTGCAGAATAAAAAATTTTGAATCGTATTGAATGGCGTCAGGTGATCTGTATGAATACATTTTATTTTCTGAAACCATTTTCCGAGCAGGTGATCCAGGCTGCTTTCGCTGTATTTTTTTACGGGCAACCCGCTGCATTTCTCCGGGCCTGATTCAGAAAACGTTCCGATCACCATTTTCCCGGAAGGCGAAAGCGCCCGGTTCGCTGTCGCGAGGTATTTGTTGACCTGTTCTTCGGTTGTCAGGAAATGAAAAGCAGCCCGGTCGTGCCAGAAATCAAATTTCCTGTCAGGTTGATATTCGGTAATATCACTCACCACCCAGTTAATCATGCCGGCCAGCTCACCCAGCCGGAGTTTTGCCCGTTCTATCGCAGCGGCTGAAATATCCAGCACGGTAATATGGGTGTAACCCAACGCAAGCAGGTGATCCACGAAAAAGCTATCACCGCCCCCCACATCAATAATGGCTTCCGTTTTTGCGATATCCAGTTCCCTTACAAATTCAAGGGAAACGTCGGGCCTTGCCTGGTACCAACTCACCCCGTTGAACGGTTTTGTTGTATACACCCTGTCCCAATGTTCTTTCCGGTTCATTTCTAAATCTTATATCGCAAATATACGATAAAGAAAAGCATACCTCCAATTTTTAATTCATAATTTTTTTAAAAATGTCAGGCAGGCGTCCTTTTACGCTTTATCAGCGTGATTATGACCCCGCTGCCGATGATGCAGCAGATGCCGAGGGAAGACATCCAGTCGGGGAAGGCGTCACCCAGGGCCATGCCAATGAAAACCGAATACACAATATTGGCATAGCCAAACACAGATACGATACCGGCTTTATCGGAGCCAAAGGATCTCGTTACAAAGTATTGCCCGAAAAGCGCAGCCAAACCCATGAGCATTACCCAGAGCCATTCGATGCCGGAAGGAAAACGGAAATTGATGATAAACAAACCATCGGGGTTCATGCCCGTAACATAATGAACGATCATTGAAACCAGCGGAACAAGAAAGCCGCTTAATAAAAATGAAAGAACAATGATCCTTGGATCATAGTAATCGGCCAGCCGGTTGACCGTCATATAGGCAATGGCGGAAGTAATACCCGAAATAAGCCCGGCCAGGTGATAATACCAGGGCAGGTGCATAACAGGTTTGTAGATGAGCAGCATACCTGCAAAACCAAGAACCACCGCAAACGCAACGCTTTTACCATGATATTCTCCGAAAAGAAAAAAAGAAAAAATAGCAATAAATAAAGCAGAAGTAAGATTATAGCTCATGGCGGTGCCGAGCGGGATATGCAGAATGCAGTATAATAGGGTATATAGCGCCACGGTTCCCATCAGCCCCCGGAAAGCAAGACGAAGTGATTTTCCGCCTGCCTGTACGGGCGGTTTAATAAACAAACCCGGAACTAAAAAAATTAATCCAACGGCATTGCGGTAAAATACGAGCTGGCCTGCGTTAAAACTTTCTTTTAAGGCCTTGGCCGCGCCGCCCATGACGGAAAAGCCAAGCGCAGCGAGCAACATATAGAAAATTCCTTTGTACCGGGAGTCAACAGACATGCCGATAAAGGTAATTGATAATACGAATGGAACTTGTGAGCGGGTTGAAAAGAGAGAAGGAAAGAAAAAAAATCCCGCAGGCGAATGATAACACTACACGTTCTGAAGTTTCTCCACGGCCGACTCCAGCGTTTCTTTCTTTTTCGAAAAACAAAACCGTAGTACCTTATCATCTTTTCCATCCTGGTAAAAAGCGGAAACCGGGATGGTGGCCACTCCCGCTTCTTTGGTTAACCGGACCGCAAACTCTTTATCTCCTTCTTCGCTGATTCTTTCATAAGTGCCGCAGATAAAATAGCTGCCAAAAGAATCCTGCATGGTAAACCTTGTTTGCCGCATCAGGTCTTTGAACTGATCCCGTTTCTCCTGCATGAACGAAGCCAGCGAAAGATAGGCCTCTTTGTTTTTCAAAAATGCTGCCAGGGCTACCTGCGAGGGGGTGTGACAGGAAAAACAATTGAACTGGTGAACCTTCCTGAACTCTTTCATCCATTCTGCCGGCGCAATGCAATAGCCCAGTTTCCAGCCGGTGCAGTTATAAACTTTACCGAAGGAGAAACAAACAAAACTTCTTTGAAGCAGATCGGGATAACGAAGAATACTTTGATGCGGGATATGATCGAATATCAAATGCTCATACACTTCATCACTGATGATAAAAATATTTGTGCCCTTAACGATCTTCCTTAACTGTTTAATGTCTTCTTCGCTGATCACAGACCCTGTCGGGTTGTGCGGCGAATTGATAATAATTGCTTTGGTTTTTGGAGTAATGGCATTTTGAACAGCCGCCCAGTCGATATGATAATCCGGGTAAACCAGGTTTATTGTAACGGCTTTTGCTCCATTGATCTCTATGTTCGGGATATAGCTGTCATAGGCCGGTTCAAAAACGATCACTTCATCACCGGGCTGCAGGATCGTAGTGAAAGCAGAATAAATAGCATAGGTGCCGCCGGGCGTTATCGTGATCTCTGTATCTGGATTGATCTTTGATTGATATAAAAATTCAACCTTTTCTGCAATCGCCTCCCGCAAAGGCATCCATCCGGGCATGGGAGAATACTGGTTGAAATTATTTTTCATAGCCTCATTGACCAGTGCAGTTAATTCCCCGCTCATGGGAAAATCAGGAAAGCCCTGGCCCAGGTTAACGGCTTTGTATTCTGCAGCGAGACCACTCATTACCGTGAAGATGGTGGTGCCGACGCGGGGGAGTTTGGACCGGATATACAAATGTGTCAGTTTATGGTGATGAAAATTAATTACGGTTAAAATTACTGTATTAAAAAATAAATGTACTTTGATTGTATAAACCCGGGCATGTTGTTTAAAAAATTCAGCGCCTTTTTTAATCCCGAACAATTCCAGGGCTGGGGGAAAAAACGTAAATATTTTGAGGGCTGGTATTTTAAAATGATCAATGCAGACGAAACCTGCGCGATAGCTATCATTCCGGGGATCGCTATGGATGAACAGGGAAACAAACAGGCGTTTATCCAGGTGCTGGACGGGAAAAAAGAAACTTCTGTATATCACAAATTTGCCGGGGCGCTTTTTAAACCCCGGCCCGGCCGGTTTTTCATAACGATTGATAAAAACAATTTTTCAGAAAATAATCTTTCGGTCGACTTGCCTGGGTTAAAAGGGAAATTAGAATTTTCAAAAATTGTTCCCTGGCCCAAGCCCTTTTATTCCCCCGGGATCATGGGGCCCTATGCTTTTGTTCCATTTATGGAATGTTACCATGGCATTGTAAGCATGGACCATATTGTTTCAGGGTCCATAGAATTGAACGAAGAAACAATTGATTTTACTAACGGGCGGGGATATACCGAAAAAGACTGGGGGCGTTCTTTCCCCAGCGCTTATTTCTGGATGCAGTCCAATCATTTCGGGGAACCGGGTATTTCTATAAAAGCTTCCGTGGCAAAGATTCCCTGGATCAGGAAAGCATTTGTAGGTTTTATTGCCGGGCTTTGGCTGCACGACAGGCTGATTCGATTCACCACTTATAACCGGTCCGTTCTTCGTAAATCTTTTGCGGATGATAAAAAAGTGGAGCTGGTTATCGAAAACAGGAATTTCAGGATTGAAATTTTAGCCCGGCGTGAAGCTGCCACGGCACTGGCCTCCCCGATCCTTGGTTTTATGGATGGCCGAATTGAGGAAAGCATGACAGCCACCATCGAGGTGCAACTAACCGGCGTAAAAGACAAAAGAATTCTTTTTCAAGAAACCGGTAGAAATGCCGGGCTCGAAGTCGCCGGAAAGATTGAAGAGATCTTCATCTAGTTTTTTTCTTTTTTACCGAAACCAGTTCATACGAATGATCGATCCATTCTTTTAATTGTTTGTTTGAAACGGAACCATCCACCACAACCGTATTCCAGTGTTTTTTATTCATATGCCACCCGGGCAAAACGCAGGGAAATTCTTCCCTCAATTCAACCGCTTTGTCCGGATCGCATTTTACATTGAAGCGAAGTTCTTCCTCATCGAGCCCGGTTAATAGAAACGCCTTGCCATTAACCTTATAAACCAATGTATCCGGCCCGAAAGGAAGCGTTTCTTCGGCCCCGGGTTTGGAGAGACAATATTCCCGCAATGTTTCAATGTTCATCCCGCCCGTTATTGTTTGAATAAGTGAAATAATGCGGCCACCGTAATTTTATCCTGCACTTTTTTTACAGCGGGCATATCCGAACTTAATATCCCGTCCGTAGTGATCGGCCCCACATCTTTATCTTCTACACCGGAAATGCTTAGCCTAAAACCAAGGCCGGTATGGTCAAGAGCGCCATGGTTCAGCGAAGAAAGACCACCTTCTTCGTCCCATCCAAATCCGTAAAAACTGATTGGCTTGCCGTTGATCTTCTCAAGCTCCCGCAAGGTTGTTCCAATCTTTATGCCCTTGTCAGTATGATAAACTGCTTCGTTTGAATAACACTTAACAGAACTGATTTTTTTATGATAAAAACTATCCTGCCAATATATCCTGAACTCTGCGCTGCTATCCGGGTATACCCGTGTTACAGCGACAGAGTCTATCCCTTCCGGCATTTCCCAATCATCTTTTATATTGGCCACGCCATATAAGCTTTTTAAACCATCCATATCCGTTGAGGCGTTAATTCCGCCCCAGCTGCTGTCGGTAATAAGCAGGGAGTCCGCCATTTTTTTAATTAAAGTATCTGCTTTTGTTTCAACGTTGCCGCCCCCCTTTTTTTGTTTGCAGGAGATCATTACCAGGGCGCCGAATGCGAGAAGGAAAAAAATACGCATGGTGTTGTTTTTAATTTATGAAGAAATAACCGCCGTTGCTTCTATTTCGATAAGATATTCCGGCGCGATCAATGCTTTCACTTCCACCATGGTTGTACAGGGTCTGATATCCCTGAAAAATTCACCATGTGCTTTGCCATATTCTTCCCAACGCGAAATATCGGTTACAAACATTCTTGTTCGCACCACATCTTTTAATGATGCCCCCGCCCGCGCCAAAACCTTTTCTATCTTTTCAATAATGAATTTTGTTTGGGCATAGGCGTCGCCATTTCCAACAACCAAACTATTTTCGTCCACCGCTACCGTACCGGTCACCTCAATGATATTGCCGACTTTCACTGCCCGGCTGTAACCAACAATATTTTCCCATTTGGCGCCGGAAGAATAATTGGTCCTTTCCATTTGCTAAGAGTTTAAAAGAGTAAAGGAGAAAAAGAGAAAAACAACCAAACTTCCGTGGTTACAGGAAATCCCGGAGAATGTCAGGGTTGAAGATTTTTATTCTTTAACTCTTTTTCTCTTAGCCCTTTATTTCAATATTTTCATTACCAATCACAGCCTCACCGTTCATTCGTAAAAATATCTGTGCCACCGTCACCACATCTTTCTGGCAATAAGTGATGATGCGTTGCAGGTTCATTTCTTTCCAGTAAACCTCCCACACCATGCTTCCGTCAATATCATCTTTCGGGGTGGCAATGCCCAACGTCTGCGCCAGTAAGCTGAGTGATGTATAACTTTTAAAATCCCCGAATTTCCAGAGCTCCAGCGTATCCAGATGATTTACCTCCCAGGGTTTTTTGCCGGATATATTCAGGATAGCCGGAACCGGGAGATCCTGGACGATCATCCTCCGGCACAGGTAGGGATAGTCAAACTCTTTCCCGTTATGCGCACAGAGATATTTGGGTTCTCCCGCGGTCCATTTATTCAGCATGTCAATAAACTGATGCAGGATCATTTTTTCCTCATCCCCGGCAAAGCTTTTGAGAACGATCTTTCGCTGGCTGCCGTTTCCCTGCAGCACGCCGCAACTGATACAGATGATCTTTCCGAATTCAGCATAAATACCGGCCCTGGGATAAAGCGTTTCGTTGGTCTGGCCCTCATGATGTTTTAAAAGGGAAGCCGATTTGGTATCCCATAACCGCCTCCATTCTTCCGGCAGGGAATAATAATCGGGATACTGCGGCACCGTTTCTATATCGAGAAAAAGAATATTTTGTAGCGGAAAGGAAGCCATATGTACATGTGAGTATCCCTAAAAATAATTTTACAAGATACAAGGTAAGAATAAAAAACCCCTTCTGAAAGGGGTAAAACACGGCGAAAAATGTTTTTTTCTCAGATATGCTTATCGCCGAGATTTCTTTTTATTTCCGCCACATAATCTTTTATCTCCTGTTCCTTTTCTTTCTGGCAGATCAGTAAAACGTCTTTGGTGTCTACGATGATAAAATCATCAAGCCCCTGGAGCAACACCAGTTTGTTGTCGGGCACATAGACCACGCAGTTTTTGGCATCCACCGCCATCACTTTTTTCCCCGATACGGCATTGCCAAAATAATCTTTCTCCATATTCTCCCAGGCGCTGTTCCAGGTGCCGAGATCGCTCCAGCCAAAGGAGGCGGGAATGAGATAAACATTATCCGCTTTTTCCATCACACCAAAATCAACGGAGATATTGGTGCATTGCGGGTAAATGTCTTCTATTGCTTCCGCCTCTTCCGGGGTATTGAATTTATCTTTCTCTGCTGCAAACACATCATATACTTCGGGCAGAAATTTTTCAAATGCGGCCAGGATGTTCTTTACTTTCCAGGTAAAGATGCCGGCATTCCATAAAAAATCCCCGCTGGCAATAAAAGTTTTCGCCAGTTCGATATTGGGTTTTTCAGTAAAGGTTTTTACTTTATAAATATCCGGGGCCGCTTCAATGGTTTCGTGTTGTATATAACCATAACCCGTATTGGGATATGTCGGCTTCACCCCGATGGTGACAAGCGCATTGAAATGATCCACGAAAGCAAGCGCCTTCTTTACCGTTTTTAAAAATTCATCCGTTTCCAGCACCAGGTGATCGGCCGGTGCGGCGATCATCAAAGCCTTCGGATCTTTTTGCAATAACTTAAATGCAACATAGGCTATACAGGGAGCCGTGTTTTTCCTCGATGGTTCGCGGAGAATATTTTCAGGGTGCAGTTCCGGCAATTGTTTTTGAACGATCCCGGCATACTCTTTTGCGGTAACGACAAAAATATTTTCAACCGGGACCAGTTTCCGGTAACGGTCAAAAGTTTGCTGGATCAGCGTTTTGCCGGTACCCAATATATCCAGGAACTGTTTGGGAAAATCGGTACGGCTCATGGGCCAGAACCGGCTGCCGATTCCCCCGGCCATGATCGCAACGTAATGATGTTTGTTCATGGTGAATAGTGAATGGTGAATAGTGAACGGGACTCAGGTCCCCCTCTTCCTCACCGGTTATATCAGGCCCTCTCTTATTAAATCATGCAAATGTATAATACCTGCGTATTTTCTGTTATCCGTTACTGCTAATTGTGTGATCTCGTTTTTCCGGAGCAGATCAAGGGCATCAACAGCCAGCTCATCCGGCCCGATGGTTTTAGGATCCTTTGTCATGATGTCTCCTGCCTTGATGGTATCTATATCCGCATTTTTCTCCAGCATCCTTCTCAGGTCCCCATCGGTGATAAGACCAAGAAGATTGTTATCAGCATCAACCACCGCGGTCACCCCTAATCTTTTAGCCGTCATTTCAACGATCACTTCTTTTAAAGATTGTTCCGCCATCACTTTCGGTTTTTCATTGCCGGCGAAAAGATCCGCAACCCGCAGGTATAATTTTTTGCCCAGCATCCCACCCGGATGAAACTTTGCAAAATCATCGGATTGAAAACCCTTCAGCTCCATCAGGCAAACGGCGAGCGCATCACCCATAACCAATTGTGCGGTGGTGCTGCTGGTTGGCGCCAGGTTATTCGGGCAGGCCTCCTGTTCAACGGTTGTATTTAAAAGAATGGCTGAATTTTTCGCAAGAAAAGATCCTGTATTGCCCACAATACCAATCAGGATATTTCCAAAATTCCTGATCAACGGCACCAGCACTTTTATCTCGGGACTTTCCCCGCTTTTACTGATGATGATCACCACATCTTCCTGTTGCACCATGCCCAGGTCGCCGTGAATCGCGTCGGCCGCATGCATGAAAATGGAAGGCGTACCGGTGGAATTAAAAGTGGCAACAATTTTCTGGGCGATCACAGCGCTTTTACCGATACCGCTGACCACCACCCTGCCTTTGCCGTTTGCAATGGCAAACACGGCTTTTTCAAAATCATCGTTGATGAAAGAAGCAAGACCGGAAACAGACTGAGCTTCCAGTTTGATAGTATTGAGTGCAACCTGTTTTATTGATATGGCCATGAATAAAACACGCCTCCAAAAATGTTACGGCAGGCAATGGCCGCAAATTTAGAGGATTTGACAGGAAGTCGTGGCGAATCAGTCTTGGGTTTTGGCCAATTTTGAATTTGATAAAAACTTTTCCCGCAGATCATACAGATTTTCCCGCTGATTGCGCAGAATGATAACCCGGATCATCTGCTATATCTGCGTGTATTTGATCTGCGTTATCTGCGGGAAACAAATTATGACACGACCCGGTCTTTCATCAATTTTAACTATTTGGGCTGAAATGAAAACACCAACAGTTGTAAATTCGCTATCCTCCGAAAAAGGCAAGCGTTTGCGCTGATACCGGGTGTCTAAGGAGAGAAGAATTGTGTAAACGGATCCGGCCCCGGGTTATTTCAAACAACCCGCTGAAATCCCGCCGTTTAAGACTAATAAAATATTTTTTGACATTTTTCCCCGGAAAGGAAGAGGAAATTTTTTTTACTGACCGGGTATTTGTTCGTATAAAATGAGTATCTTAAATAATTATGTATAATGCCAGGTGTGACGACCGGATAGAATTCTTCGGAGAAAAAACAGAATAATGGGAACAACTGCAAAGAAACCCGTTTCAAAACCCACAGCTTTAAATGGTGGAAAAACGGTAAAGGTTAAAGGAACTGCTACAGCTAACAAAAGAACCAATGGAACCCGGTTCGATCTGCGAAAATCGCTCCGCGAACATTTTGGATTTGATAAATTCATCGGCACGCAGGAAAAAGCGATTGAATCCCTGCTGGCCGGACACGATACGTTTGTCATTATGCCAACGGGAGGCGGGAAAAGTTTGTGTTATCAACTGCCCGCCCTGGTGAGCGAGGGTGTTGCCATCATCGTTTCTCCATTAATTGCATTAATGAAAAACCAGGTGGACCTGGTCCGCGGTTACAGCAGCAATGATGAAGTGGCACATTTTCTCAATTCAACATTGAATAAAAAAGAAATAAAGGAAGTACATGATGACCTGCTGACGGGCAAAACAAAAATGCTTTACGTGGCGCCGGAAACGCTGACCAAGCAGGAAAATCTTGATTTCTTTTCTGATCTCAAGATCGCCTTCTTCGCCGTGGATGAAGCGCATTGTATTTCGGAGTGGGGACACGATTTCCGGCCCGAATACAGGAGGCTGCGGGAAATGATGATACAGATAAACCCGGACATCCCGGTGATTGCACTAACGGCAACGGCTACCCCAAAAGTACAGAGCGATATTGAGAAGAACCTGGACCTGCATAAGCCCGATATTTATATTTCCTCCTTCAACCGGCCCAATTTGTATTATGAAGTATTGCCAAAAATAAAAAAGGCACAGACCGATGAGAGCATTGTCCGTTTCATCAAGGGGATGAAGAATAAAAGCGGGATCATTTATACACTGAACAGGAAAACAACGGAAGAACTCGCGGATATTTTAAATGCCAACGGTATCAAAGCGGTTGCTTACCATGCAGGTCTCGATGGCAAACTGAGAAGCGAAAGGCAGGACCTCTTCCTTGGCGAGGAAGTACAGGTGATCTGCGCCACCATCGCCTTTGGCATGGGTATCGACAAACCGGATATACGATTTGTCATTCATTACAATATTCCAAAGTCGATCGAAAATTATTACCAGGAAACGGGCCGTGCCGGCCGCGATGGACTGGAAGGGAAATGTATTCTTTATTATTCGCATAAAGACGTAAGCAAGCTCGAACACCTGATGCGGGACAAACCGCTCAGCGAAAGAGAAGTTGGTGCACAACTAATAAACGAGATGGTTGGGTTTGCGGAAACCGGTGTTTGCCGCCGCAAAGTGCTGATGAGCTATTTCGGGGAAGAATATGAAAAAGAAAACTGCGGTCATTGCGATAACTGCAAACATCCGAAAGAAAGGGTGGAGGCAAAAGAAGAAGTGGTGATCGCATTAAAAGCCATCAAAGCACTGGATGAAAGATTCGCCACCGAATACGTGGTGCAGATCATCAGCGGAAAGATGACGCCGCAGATACAGATGTTCCGGCATGATGCGCTGGACGCGTTTGCCAGCGGCAATGACCGGGATGCCCATTTCTGGAATTCATTGATACGGCAACTGATACTGGAAGGTTTGTTGGTAAAAGATATTGAGGAATATGGTGTATTGAAGTTCACCAAAAAAGCAGAAGCGTTTTTGAAAAAACCGAAATCGTTCCAGATCGTATTGAATAAACTCTATGATGATGCCAATGCTGATGATGAAGAAGGCAGCGAAGCAGCCGGTGGAACGGCATTGGATGAAACGTTGCTCGAAATGCTGAAAGAATTGCGGCACAAGGAAGCCAAAAGGATCGGGCTTGTTTCCTGGGTGATCTTTCTTGAGAATACGTTGCAGGATATGGCCACCATGTATCCCACCACCCTGGAAGAACTGGCCAAATGCCAGGGCGTCAGCAAGGGAAAGGCGGAAAAATTCGGAAGACCCTTTGTCAAACTGATCGCACAATATGTGGAAGATAACAATATTGAACGCCCGGATGATTTCGTGATGAAGAGCGTGGTGAACAAGAGTACCAACAAAGTATATATCATACAAAACACGGATAAAAAAGTTTCGCTCGAAACCATCGCGAAAAACAAGGGCTGGAGAATGGATGAGATGCTCGAAGAAATGGAAACCATTGCAGCCAGCGGCACCAAGCTGAACCTCGATTATGCCATCGATGAAATGCTGGATGAAGACGACCAGGACGAGATCATTGAATATTTCAAGACCTGCGAAACCTCTTCTTTACAGGCGGCGCAGGAAGAGTTGTCTGAGTATAATTTCAACTGGGAGCAGCTGAAGATTATGAGGATTAAGTTTTTGAGTGAATACGGAATGTAATTAGCTTAAATCCCAAAGATCAAATTCCAAATCCCAATAAACGGGCATTAATCTTCGGTTTTTTGACAAACCTGCCTATATTTGCAGCCCGATTTGGATTTAGGTTTGGAATTTGGGATTTGTTTATTGGAATTTCAACCATTTGGTGCGGTAGCTCAGTCGGCCGTAGTTTTTCAATACGACGAAGGAGTATTAGAAAAACAAGGTCCCGACGAAAGTCGGGATAGAGCAAACTGATCTGGCGGAGTAGAAAGATAAAATATGGTGCGGTAGCTCAGTCGGTAGAGCAAAGGACTGAAAATCCTTGTGTCG
>CAZQGZ010000086.1:0-14889 GCA_964592935.1 uncultured Chitinophaga sp.
ACAGGCAGGTGAAATTGTCTGTTTTGGAAGGGAAATAATAATCCATGACCAGTTGTGGCTGGATAAAAAACCGGCCGATCGCATATTCGCTGCGGAGGTATAAAGAGAGCGAAAGTGGCTGAAACTTGACCTGGTCATCGAGGTAAACATTCTCCGTGCTGTACAACACATTGGAGTTGGTGCGGATGACCGTGCCATAGGTGCTGGATGACTGGTTGAATCCAAATTTTTGCGTCCCGCTGGTAAACGCGATCTGCGGCGAAAAGCGGATATGGTCTTTGTTGTTTAAAATATCGAGCCGGTAAAAATCATGACGGACCGAGATCATCATGGAAAAATCCCGGACCGATTCGGTTGTATTAATATAGGTGAAACCCCTTCTTCTCAACCGGAGATCATGGATGATGGATTCCCGTTTTATATAATCAGACCGGCTGCCCCATCCGTAACTCAGGGCAATGGTAGGCCGTATCCACGATTTCCGGTAAGTAAAATAACCGTATAATTCATTTTGTAATGGCGTGGTATAAAACGGCAATGAATCTTTCGTTACAAATTTTGTAAATGAAATACCGGTTGCCAGGCTTTTGTTGTGCAGGTAATCAAAAGAAGGCGAAATGGCAACCTGGTAAAAATTCATGTTCTTTTCATCATTGACGATATAACCGGTTGCTGTTATTCCGAATCCGCTCTTATGATAATAGCCCAGGGTGGGCGAATAAGTAAACTTTTTGGAAGGCTCGATCAGCGAACTGCTCTTGGTTTCAAAATTATAAACGCTTTTTCCCAAAGATATGCTGGCCAGGAAATAACTGTCGGGTGAAAGAATGGAATCCATAAAGGCATCAAAGTCCCGGAACAGGTCATCATAATTTATGGATGTATCAACCAGTGCCAGTTCTTTTTTAGGTATAATAGAAGTATCAGCCGGGTTTTTCTGCGCATATGCAGCAAACCCCGCCGACAGGAAGGCCAGCATTATTGACCATTTCATTACCATCAGGCAGTTGTGTTTGGCTCCAGGGATATTGGCGGTTCTGAAGCGTTGATTCTTAAGACTTAAAGGTTAAAAAAAAGTTTAAACCCAGCGTATCCGATATTAATTTCATTTAGCGGGGTAAAATAACTGCCAAATCAGATAGAAACGAAACAGGCAAGTAATTATTGGGGTAAATGAAAGGAAAAATGATCAGGAAAGTTCTAAAACAGTTATTTCAGGTAATATTCCGGAACGGCCGGGATATCCGAGAAATCCAAAACCGCGGTTGACATAAAGACGCTGTCTTTCCGTTTCGTATAAACCCGCCCATTCTTTATACACATATTGAATCGGGCTCCATTTAAATCCGGCCAGTTCAAACCCGAATTGCATACCATGGGTATGACCGGCCAGCATCAGGTCGATACCGGGGTAATCTTTCAGCACTTCCGCCTTCCAGTGTGAAGGATCGTGGCTCAATAATATTTTGAAGGGATGTGATTCAGCACCCTCATAGGCTTTTTGCAAATTGCCATATTTCGGGAACCTGGCCTTGGCGCTCCAGTTCTCAATGCCCAGTATAGCGATCCGGTCACCATTCTTTTCAAGCACCACATGTTCATTCATCAGCAATCTCCATCCCATTAACCCGTGCACATTTTTTAATTTTTCCAGGTTGGCCAGTTTATCTTCCTCGTTTTTCCAGTTCATATAATCCCCGTAATCATGGTTGCCAAGGACGGAATAAACACCCAGCGGTGCGTTTAATTTTTCGAATACTTCAATGTATTCATTCATCTCTTCCGCCACATTATTCACGAGATCACCGGTAAAAAGGATCAGGTCCGGTTCAGTTTCCATGATCCGCTCAACTCCCTGCATCACCGCTTCTTTATTGGTAAAACTGCCCGCATGTATATCAGAGATATGGACGATCCGGAGACCTTTAAAAGCCTCGGGCAGATTCTCATACTGCAGTTTCTGTCTTTTTACCTGGTAACGGTATTTATTCCCGAATCCATATACGAGCACACTGAATAAACTTCCTCCCCCGATGATACCTGCCCAGCTCAGCGCATAGGACCTGTGTATTGAATTGCCGGCGGCCCAATGAATAAAACGTGAAATATCGTCGCCAAGGAAAAAAAGGGAGCCAACCAGTTTGGCAAAAAACAGCCCGGTGAGAACCGAAAAAATGGTGGAACGGGACAAACGGTCATGATGTTTAAAATGGATACGGGGAAAGGACCAGAAAATAACTATGGAAGCAACAGATAAGACCCAGTATAATGAATAAATGACTACCCTTGCGGCCGGGCCGGCATCATGGGTAACGACCAGTAATGCCTGGAAAAAATAAATATCGACAACCAGCATCAGGACAACCAATATCCACCAGAATCTTGAATTACGCATAAAATAAGTTTCAAATTTACGAAGACTAATAACAGCAGAGTTTTGTTTAACAATTATTTTTACCCCAACCGGCTTTAAAATGGGCAAAACTTAATTTTGTGTTCTTGGTTTCAGACGGCAATTTTACCACATATAATATCTAACTATCAAGCAGTTTTTGGTAACATGGCAAGAATAATCGGTGTAGCAAATCAAAAAGGAGGTGTAGGCAAGACAACTACGGCCATAAACCTGGCGGCAAGTTTTGCCGTACTGGAATACAAAACATTATTGGTGGATGGCGATCCGCAGGCCAACAGCACCACCGGTGTCGGTTTTGACCTGCATAATGTCACCCATAGCCTCTATGATTGCATGGTCAATGAGTCAAAAGCCCGGGATGTGATATTGAAAACAGAGATCCCTAACCTGGACCTGATCCCTTCTCATATTGACCTGGTGGGCGCTGAAATTGAAATGATCAATTATCCAAACCGGGAAATGGTATTGAAAAGTTTGCTGGATCCCATCCGGGAAGATTATGATTTCATCATCATTGACTGTTCCCCTTCCCTGGGACTGATCACGGTGAATGCATTAACGGCAGCCGATTCCGTTGTGGTGCCCGTTCAATGCGAATTCTTTGCCCTGGAAGGCCTGGGAAAATTATTAAATACGATCAAGATCGTTCAAAGCCGTCTCAATACAGCCCTGCAGATCGAAGGCATACTCATGACCATGTATGATGCCCGGCTTCGTCTCTGCAACCAGGTGGTGAGTGAAGTACGCCGCCACTTTGAGGACATGGTCTTCAGCACCATCATCCACCGCAACTCCAGGCTGGCCGAAGCCCCCAGCGCCGGTAAACCGGTCATTTTATACGATGCCAGCAGCAAAGGTTCCATGAATTACCTTAATCTTGCAAAAGAGATCCTGCAGAAGAATGACATGACGAAGATTAAGAATGAGGAAAGGATTCTTGAGATATAGTTGAGAGTTATAGGTAAGGGTTATGGGTTATGGGTTACGGGTTATAAGTTACGAGTTAAATACACCCTGATATGAGGAATTTCAAATAATTATTAACCTGGCGTAATGGGTTTCAGATTTCGCGTATAAAAAAACCAGAAGAATTTTTATAAGTAGTTGATGAAGACCAATAAATGATCATGAGTTTTATGAGCAAATTAAACCTTTAGGAGACTTCTCGTAACTCATAACTCATAACCCGTGACTCTTAACCTGTAACTTAAAATGATGTCAACTCCCAAACAAAATAAAGAACTCCTCGGCAAAGGGATCCGTTCCTTATTGCAAAACATCGATGCGGATCTGAAGACCACCAGCGGTACATTGAAGACAACCGTTGTTGAAAATGCAACCGGCATCAACCGGATCCGCATAGACGAAATAGAACCCAATCCCAAACAACCCCGCCGTGATTTTGATGAACAGTCATTACAGGAACTCGCCCAATCCATCAAACTGCATGATATAATTCAGCCCGTAACGGTTACAAAACTGGCCAATGGAAAATACCGGCTGGTTACCGGCGAAAGAAGATGGAGAGCCGCGAAGATGGCCGGCATTGCGGATATCCCGGCCTATATCCGCCATACCAATGATGCGCAACTGCTTGAACTCGCCCTTTTGGAAAACCTGCAGCGCGAAGACCTGAATGCCATGGAAATTTCCCTGAGTTATAAACGGATGATGGAAGAATTGAATTACACGCAGGAACAGGTAGCGGAGAGAATGGGAAAAGACAGAAGTACCGTGGCCAATTTCATCCGCTTATTGAAACTGCCTCCCGATATACAACTGGCGGTACGCAGCGGCGAACTGAGTATGGGGCATGCGAGGGCATTGATCAATGTGGATACGATCGATAAACAGCTTTATATTTTCAAAGAGATAAAAGAAAAGGGATTATCGGTGAGGCAGACGGAAGCGCTTGTCCGCAACCTGTACCGGGAAGGCGGTGTTAAAAAACCTTCAAAAAGCCACCTGCCTCCTACTTTACAGCGAATAGAGGATAAATTAGCATCGCATTTCAGTACCCGGGTAAAGCTCAAACACAGCCGCACCGGCAGCGGGCAGATCATACTTGAATATTATTCGGTTGAAGAGTTGAATAAGATTTTGGGGCAGATGAATGCCAACCTTGATTAATCTTAAATAACGGAAATTGAATATTGAGTCTTGATTCTTGAATCTTGAGTCTTTTCTCAGAACTAAAAAAGACTCAAGAATCAAGATACAAGATTCAAGACTCAAGTTAGGTTTCCAGACAAAATGATATTTCCATAAAATGAGATCTCTTTTATTTATTTTTTTCATTTTAATTTCTCCATTTTCTTTTTCGCAACGGATCATTACAGATCCGGGCATAAAAAAAGATTCAACACCGGTTGTAACAAAAAAAGTACCCTTCAATAAATACGATTCGGCGACAAAAGCACATCCTCCGAAAGCGGCTGCATTCCGTTCGGCCGTATTGCCGGGATGGGGACAAGTCTACAATAAAAAATACTGGAAGGTTCCCATTGTATACGCCGCTCTTGGAATAACCGGGTTTATTTTTTTAGATAATATCAAAACATACAAAGAATATAAGTTTGCCTATGCCGCCCGCATCAAGGCCGAGCAGTTTCCGCCTGATTCAACTGATTATTTTAAACTGAAAGAATTGTATAAACTGATCTCCCCCGGTTCCATACAGGCTGCGCGGAACAGGTTCCGGCAATACGTGGATTATTCGGCTTTGTTCTTTATTGTTTTCTGGGGGCTGAATGTGGTGGATGCCACCGTGGATGCCCATCTCAAAAGTTTTGATGTGAGTCCCGATCTCAGTTTGCAGATCAAACCGGGGCATAGTGAAATGGCGGGGACCAACGGGATCAGTTTGGTTTTGCATATCCGGTAAATGTTTAAAGTTTCAGGTTTAATGTTTAAAGTTATCTTCTAACTTTGAGCTATGAGCTATGAGCTATGAGCTATGAGCTATGAGCTATGAACTATGAACTATGAAACTTGCATTAATCGGATACGGCAAAATGGGCAAGGCCATTGAAGAAGTGGCGTTGCAAAGAAAGCATGAAGTTGTTATTAAAATTGATCAGCCCAACCTGCATGAATTCACCAAAGAGAATTTATCGAAAGCGGATGTAGCTATTGAGTTCACCGGCCCTCAGAGCGCTTTTGAGAATGTAAAGAAATGCCTGGAGTTTGGAATACCTGTTGTATGCGGCTCAACAGGCTGGACAGAAAGACTGGATGAAATAAAAAAATATTGTGCGGACAGGCTGGGTTCTTTTATTTATTCCAGCAATTACAGCGTTGGTGTTAATATATTTTTTGAGGTCAATAAGAAATTAGCCGAGCTGATGTCGCTGCACAAAGAATATGAAGTGATCCTCGAAGAGATCCACCACACCCAGAAAAAAGATGCGCCCAGCGGAACGGCGATCACCCTGGCTGAACAAATATTACAGCAGGTGAAAAGAAAAAAGCAATGGGTAAACGAACTGAGCGATAGCCCCGAAGATCTCGAGATCATCAGCCAGCGTATCGACAGCACCCCGGGCACGCATAGTGTCAAGTATTCATCGGCCATTGACAATATCGAGATCATCCACACAGCCCATAACCGCAAAGGATTTGCCTTCGGCGCCTTGCTGGCGGCGGAGTTTATTAAAGACAGGAAGGGGTTTTTCGGGATGAAGGATGTGCTGGGGTTGTGATCCGGGAATTTGTATTGCTGAAACGCTAACCGGGTAATGAAAATGTTTTATTACCCTGATTTTAATTGGTAATAAATAAACCACCCTGTATAACCAGTTTAGCGCCTGTCCTCACGGTCATACTGCTTCCCGAACTGATATGCTGATTTATATTTAATATGCAATCGCTTCCGGGGGAAGGATATATTAATATCACGTTTCCGGCAGGCAGGGTTCCGGGAGGAATCATTCCATAACTCCAGTTGCCGGGGTTCGTCCAGCTGCCATTGCCATTAAAAGTATACAGGCGACCGGTATTGATTTTTGTGAAGGCGTTCAATTCAAAATCCCTATGTTCATTAATATTATAATTATTTCCGCCGGTAATGATACTGCTGTCGCCGTAGTTTTTAATATCATTCGAAGAAGCAAATGGACTGTTTCGCCTCAGTATATACCATCCGGTCCCGTCTGAAGATAAGGAACTGTCCTGGTCACCATAATATTTTACCCTAATAATGTAATTGTCCGATGTGTTATTGGCATGGGTAACTGTTCCTGTAATATAAAAACTGCTGTCACTGTTCACCACCATGGCATTGGCCGTATGATCGAAAATAGTTGAATCCGGGTATGGATAGTATGCGATACCGCTATTGTTAAATGAATTGTCAAAGTTCCCGGTTGCATCCAATCTTGCAATGGCTGCAGCACCGGTTGCAACTCCGGTGGCGTAAACAGAACCTGCCAGTACAATTTTACCATCCGGACGAGAATAAACTGAACAAAGATCTGCGTAAAATGTTGCCGGGAAAATATCGGTGCTCATTCCGCCTATTCCAAAACTATTATCCGGGTTGCCATCATTCAGCAAGCGAAGCACAAAAAATTTTGAGAGCGAATCCTGGTAAACCTTGCTTCCTGCAATGACTATTTTCCCATCGTTTTGCAGGGTGATGGCTCCAAAATAATTAACGGTACTGTCGGGTGGAATTTTTTGTATCCCATTTATACCAAAAGAAATGTCCGGTGTCCCATCGCTGTTTAACCGCACCAGCATCAATTGTTCATCGGGCTGTTCCTGGTGATTTCCTGCCAGGATCATTTTACCATCCGGTTGCAATACAATATTGTTCTTATGATATGATCCTGTTACAGAATCTGCCAGGTATAAATTTCCCGTAGTGCTTGCAAAACCAATGTCAATGGTACCATTCATATTCAGCCGGAATACCCCGGATGAAAAAAGAAAATTCGGATAATAACCTCCTTTGGAAACTGTAACAAGCAATTTTCCATCCGCCTGCAGAGCAATGGAATTCGGGGTCAAACTGATATCGGGGTGAAAAAAAATACCATTTGTTCCAAAACTGCTGTCAAGCCCCCCATCTGTTTTATACCTTGCAATGGTAACCCTGCTTTGGTTTAACTGGCTATTGATTTTATCCCCTAATACAACTATTTTTCCGTCCGGTAGAATTACGAGTTTTTCGATTTCATCATCGGTTCCTTTTGCCAGCAGGTATTTGATACCATTGCTGCCAAATGAATTGTCCGCACTGCCGGTTGGATTTAACCTGGCCAGGTGAATCAGGCTTAGCGAATCTCTGAAACCGGTCAATACAATTTTTCCGTTGTTCAGTACCACACTGCCCCCGCAATGTTCGTTTTCAGGCATGGGCAAATATGTTGTACCGGTACCATTAAAACCCAGATCGGGTGTGCCATTGTCAAGAAACTGGTATGCTGCAAAATCATATGAATTGGGATTTGCATAATAGGCCGATACCCCCGTTACCAAAATTTTACCGGCAGCAAGCATGTGCATGGCTGAGGGACTGTTGAATTCACCGATTTGTGTTATCACCATTCCATTGCCATTAAAACTGTTGTCAATAACACCATTGGCCTGCAGTTTTGTAACCAGGAGTTTAGCATTGGTTCCCCCGGTTATCAAAATTTTATTATCCGGCAATACAGAAATAATTTCACCGTATTCCCCGCCGGAGGCTGCGGGACTTTTATATTCGTAAATGCCGGTGCTATTAAAACTCATATCGTTTGATCCATCCGGAAAAAGCCTGATGGCAAACAATTTGGAAGAACTGGTATCCGTATTTTTTGCCGAACCTGTTATGATTATTTTACCATCTGACTGAAATGCCACGGAACCGGCATAATTATTTCCGGCTGTCAAATAAATGATCTTTTTGCCATTAACGTTAAAACTATTATCGGGCAGCCCGTTTGTTTGCAGCCGGGTAATAAAAATATTATTCCTGGAAACTGAATCGGTAAATCCTGCAATCACCAGTTTACCGTCCTGCTGAATGGACATTCTCCGGGCATAGATATTCATACCACTTACTGATATAGGCGCCCTTCCTGTTCCATGATAGGTGCTGTCTATGGTACCGTTTATATTAAAACGAATACATTCCAAACCACCGGTTGAAGATCCATAATTTAATGCAGCCAGTATTTTTCCGTCTGACTGTATAGCTATGGCAGCTACATCCGAATTAGATCCCACGATATTGGCAAAACCATTGGTTCCAAAACTGCTGTCTATATCACCATTGGAAAATATTCTTAATAAGCCGGTGCCTCCCAGCAATATTTTGCCATCTGCCTGGAATGCCGCAGCCCAATTGTTGGTTGCACCATCATTCCCGAGGTTGGTTATAACGCGGCCATTATTTCCAAAACCGGATTTAATTTTAAGTGACTGAGTAAATCCCGGAGAATAAAACCACCAGGAGATAAAAAGCAATATGACCTTATAGACACAGCATGGGTTAGACATTGGGTGTATGTTCTAATGATAAAAATAAAACAATTGAGGGATAAATCCCCTTAACCGGTAAATAACAGAACTGGTCAATTGGGAATTCATGCAATACCGGATTATTGTGAGTCCGGGCAGAAAGGTAATTGATTGCACCTTTCGCCATTCAGCTGCCGGCCGCGCTGACCCAACAAATCTCAACTGCATATCGTAACTTCAGCAACAATAATTATATTCAGCTGTAGTTGCCGGGCTGAATATAATACATGTGAGTACAGCAGAAAGTAGTCTGCATCGGCATCATATATCAAGCACCGGGATCTCATATTATTTTTCCATGCCGGAAAAAAAACCATTATACCTGCATCTTTTAATTTTTATATGCAGATCCGTATCGTATGGCTGTACCGCCCTTCATTTTGTTTTGATCAAAGCAGGTCTATTGAAGTCCCCGGAATACCTGGTGAAATTTCCGGGTAAAAAATTTAAAACCCTGCATTCCATCTGGCATGCAAGACTTGCAAGGAGATGCATTTCCTTTTTGCTAAGAACTCCGCTTAGAAAAAATATCCTGAAGATGATCAACTTCAACATTCCTTTACCCGCTGACCGGGGTTGTATCATTGTAACCTGCCATACTCCCTGGAAAAGATTACTGGCCAACTGGTGCCTGGAGAAAAAATTTGCTTTATTGATCGGTGGCGGAAAATGGAAAGACCGCAGGCATACTATTCAAAGAAAAGGAGCAGGTATCACGGAATTGCGGAACCTGGTGAACCATTTACAAAACCGGGGATGCGTAATCACAAATGCAGATTTTTTTAATACGGCATCCGATTGCCCGGTGAAATTCCTTGGAAAAGAACTGAATGCTTCTCTATTTACTGAACGATTAGCCAGCCTGGCAAAGGTTCCGGTGCTAACAACTATTCCGGAATTATCAGGCACGAGGATTGAATTCAGGACCGGCCCCCAGTTCCTTGCAGATGATCCGGCATTCAAACCTGCATTTATAACCACACAAATCATTTCATTTTTTGAAAAAGAAATTGAAAACAACCCGGCAAGCTGGTCATTTTATGTAAAATGACTGGCTGCATATTTTACAAATATGACAGCGGAAATTCCAGATAAATCAAAAAGAAAATTAACTCCCCCTCATTAAAAAATGGAATCACCGTGAATTTCCAATCAGCAAATGGCCCTGTTTTATTTCTTCACCATATGAAATACCTGCCCGCTACCCTGCTGCATTTCAACTACGAGCGTGTCACCGTTAAACTTATAGTTGTACATAAATTTCAATTCATTCCCGTCTGCCTGGAAACTGAATGTACTATCTGTAATTACCGTATGACCCGGATTTACGAAACCCTCTTTTCCAAAAGATAATTGATCGCCTTTGAATGTATAAACAGTACCCACATTCATACTCGACATATCTCCTTCTGCTCTTTTTATTTCCCAGGCGCCATCCAATTTCCCGGCCGGGCCATCATTGGTGGTGGTCCCTGTTTTTGTTCCAGGATCTTTTACATCTCCTTCTTTTTTGTCTTTACCGCCACAGGCTGTAAGGAGCGATGCAGCAAATAAGATTGCGATTGTTCGGTTCAATAATTTCATATTATATTTTTTTTAGTGTGGAAGATATGAAAATAATAATACTGTCTTAACCGGCCGGAAATTTCGGCTGTGGGTCAGTTCCACGCAAAGACCCTAAGTTTTATACAAAAGACGCAAAGTGACTTTGCGACTTATGTATTTATTCATTGCGGCTTTGCGTGAAATATTTCAAACTGGCCCTGTACCGAAATTCCGGCCATGTTCCATTTTGATTTTTCCCGCAGATAACACAGATGTGTTCGCAGATTAACGCTGATTATCTCTGCGAAATCTGCGCTCTGATCCGCTGGGATCTGCGGGAAAAGATTTTAGAATTCAAAATCACTCACTTCCAAATTCTCCGCTATCCACATCATGAATAAACTCAATCACCCCCTTCATAAAAACCTGCTGATCGTCCCACATGGCCAAATGACTTCCGTTGGGACAATAAAGATAACGACCATGCTGTACCATTTTACTTTGTTCTTCCATGGCTTTCGGATCCATCGTATCATATTTCGCACCTACCATCAGTGTGGGTACTTTTATTTCTTTAAGCCGGTTTTTAATATCCCAGCTGGCAAGCCTGCCTGCAATACCAAATTCCGAAGGTCCCTGCATCATCGTATATATTTCTCCATTCACATGTTTCATGGCGCGGTTAAATCCATCGGGCCATTCACCGAGCCTGCATAAATGCTTGTGATAAAAATTTGGGATCAGTAATTCCATATAACGCGGATTGGCAAAGTCTCCTTTTGCTTCCATCGATCTTATTTCTTTCAATACAGCCGGATCAAACTGCGGTGCCAGTACTTCCTCTGCATATTTTCCATACTCCGGCGCACTGGCCACCATGTTGGCTACGATCAATCCCTTTATATTTCCCTGATACTTCAATGCATATTCCATCGCCAGTATGCCGCCCCATGAATTGCCGAGTAAATAAAAATTGGCTGAACCGGCACCGATCGCCTGTCTAACCTGTTCCACTTCTTCCACAAATCTTTCTGTGGTCCACAAACTGCTGTCCTTTGGCTGATCACTGTAATAAGAACCGAGCTGGTCGTATTCATAAAATTCAAATCCTTCCTTCGGGAAAAAACTTTCAAAACATTCCATGTATTCATGCGTCATGGCCGGGCCGCCATGCAACAATAATATTTTGATGCGGGGATTATTGCCGAAACGTTTTGTCCAAACCTTAAAGTCACCCACCGGAGTTTTTACCGGGATCATTTTGATCCCGGCAGACTGCACCCCGCTGTCGCCGTAATTAAAATATTGCGATACCGGCATGTTTCCACCTGAGGTATCCTTTGCTTTTTGTTTGCAGGAAAAAAAGAAAAGGGAAGCAAGGATAAGAACAAGGCTGATTTTCATGATGTGATTTTTTAGATCTCTTAAACAAATCTCAAATTACAAGAACCAAATTCCAAATAAATAATACAAAAATAAAAACCGCTTCGGTTTCTGTCTCCTTTCCTGGTTCCTGCAGTTTGTATTTTGATTTTTTCAACAATACTCAAATAAACAGATTTTACCCGGTTCGAGAAGAATTTACTTAATTTCATTGCCCGCAAATAAAGCCAGTATGAAATATATACCCATTTTCCTTTTTTGTTTTGCCCTTTGTAATGCCAATGCACAAGATAAAGCCGATTCCATTTCACAGGTCCGTAAAATGGTGAAATGGTACGACCTTGATTTCACCGATGCCGAAGCGGATTCCATGCTGGGTAATGTTTCTGGTTTTTACCAGTTATACAAAGGCATGCACAAAACATTACCGGCTAATGATATTCCTTTTCCCTTTGCTTTCAATCCCGCACCGGCGGGGATGAAAGCGCGGGGTAAAACAGAAAAGATCAACTGGAACATCCCGGCCGGGGTTAACCTTCCTGCGAACCGGAATGAATTGGCTTTTTATTCCATCCCTCAACTTGCTTCACTGATCCGCTATAAAAAAATAAGTTCGGTAGAACTCACTCAATTCTTTTTGTCGCGTTTAAAAAAATGGGGCGATACCCTTGAATGCGTGATCACCCTGACAGAAGACCTGGCCCTTCAACAGGCCAAACAGGCGGATGATGAATTAAAAAAAGGAATTTATCGCGGACCGCTGCATGGTATTCCATATGGATTGAAAGACCTCTTCGCTGTGAAAGGATATAAAACCACCTGGGGAAGCGCACCCTATAAGGAGCAGGTGCTTGATATCGATTCTTATGTTTATACGCAATTGAAAAAAGCCGGAGCCGTTCTCTGCGCCAAACTTTCCATGGGCGCTTTGGCGCAGAATAATAAATGGTTTGGCGGTGAAACAAAAAATCCCTGGAACCTGAAGGAAGGATCCAGCGGTTCATCGGCAGGTTCTGCATCAGCAACAGCCGCCGGCCTGTTGCCATTTGCCATCGGTACCGAAACGTTGGGTTCGATTGTTTCCCCTTCAACCAGATGCGGCGTAACGGGATTGAGACCGACCTTCGGAACCATCAGCCGGTATGGCGCCATGGTGCTTAGCTGGAGCCTCGATAAAGCAGGGCCTATTTGCCGCAGCGCAGAAGATGCAGCCATTGTGTATGCATTTATTCACGGCACGGATGGAAATGATGTATCGGCCATCAGCCAGCCATTTAATTATACAGGGAATACTGATTTCAAAAAACTTCGCATCGCTTATGCAGAAAATTATTTCAAAAGACTGGATTCAAATGCAGTGGAAAAAAATGTTTTGGAAGTATATCGTTCCCTTGGAGCGAATGTGAAAGCGATCGATTTCCCCGATTCAGCAATGTATCCTGTCAATTTCATCCGCCTCATATTAAGTTCCGAAAGCGCCGCTGCATTTGATGAACTCACCAGGACCAACCGGGACGACATGGTAGAAAGACAGGACAAAGGTTTTTGGCCGAACAGTTTCAGGTCGGCGAGAACCATACCGGCCGTTGAATATATCAATGCGAACCGTTACCGATATAATCTTTGCAAAAGCATGAATGATTTTATGAACGATTATGATGTGCTGATTGTTCCTTCTTTTTCCGGGCGGCAATTGTCGATGACCAATCTCACCGGTCACCCCGTTGTAGTAATGCCGATCGGGTTTAATAAAACCGGTTCACCGCTCAGTATCACCCTGGTCGGGAATTTATATGATGAAGCCACTATCTTAGCTGTCGCCAAAGCCTACCAGGATAAAACGGATTTTAATAAGAAACATCCGGTGAAATTTACTAAATAGGAGATGGTTTGATGGTTTGATGGCTGGATTGCTAAATTGCTATTTACAACCATCAAACAATTAAACCATCCAACAATTAATAATGACATAAAATAACAATATGGAAATACGCAAAATATTCATAACCTGTTCGTTCGTCATTCTTTGTGTATCCTGCTCAACAAAACAAAAAATCGACCTGCTGGTTTATAACGCTACGATCTATACAGTTGATTCTTCTTTCACCACAGCAGAAGCGATGGCTGTAAAAGACGGAAAGATCGTTGCCACCGGCAAAACAGCTGACCTGGAAAAGAAATACAACGCGAAGGAAAAACTGGATGCGGGGGGAAAATTCATTTATCCCGGATTTATTGATGCCCATGCGCATTTTGTTGGATATGGAAACAGTTTGCAAAGAGTGAACCTCGTGGATACGAAAAGCTGGGATGAGATCATTGAAAGAACGAAAGCGTTTGCGGGAGAAAATCCTGGTAACGGCTGGTTGCTGGGAAGAGGCTGGGACCAGAATGACTGGAATATTAAAGAATACCCGCGCAATGATAAACTGAATGAAATGTTTCCCGACCGGCCGGTATTATTGACAAGAATAGATGGTCACGCAGCCATAGCCAACCAGAAAGCACTGGAGATGGCCGGCATCCAGGCCGGTGATACATTGACCGGAGGCGAGATCGAAGAAATGGAAGGAACGCTGACCGGGATATTAATTGACAATGCGGTGGATCTTGTAACCGCAAAAATTCCCGGTGCTACCGATGAACAATTTACAAAAGCCCTGCAGGCAGCGGAAAAAAATTGTTTTGCTGTTGGATTAACAACCATTGATGATTGCGGTTTGGGTTTTGAAGCAGTTGAAAGAATTAAAACGATGCAGGCGAAGGGCGATCTGAAAATGCGTTTGTATGTCATGCTGAGTGATGAACAACCCAATTATGATTACCTGGAAAAGAACGGCGTACTCAAAACAGAGAAGCTGAATGTAAGAAGCATTAAAGTTTATGCGGATGGCGCATTGGGATCCAGGGGAGCCTGTTTGCTGCAACCTTATTCAGATAAACCGGGCTGGTCGGGTTTCCTGTTGAGTTCATTGCCGCATTTTGATTCTGTTGCAAAAAAAATTGCTGAAAAAGGATGGCAGATGTGCACCCATGCC
>CAZQGZ010000087.1:0-14828 GCA_964592935.1 uncultured Chitinophaga sp.
TGCCGGCAACGGTAACGGGTAAACCCGCCAGCAAAGCAGCCATTCGGGCCACGTTGCGGTTGTCTTCACCGGCCTGGTTGGCAGCGCCCGCGATCACATCTTCAATAGCGTTAACATCGATCGATGCATTTCGCTGCAGCAGCGCTTTGATCGTATGCGCCAGCAGGTCATCGGGACGAATGGTACTTAAAACACCGCCATACTTACCAACCGGTGTCCTGATTGTATCTGCTATATAAACTGTTTGCATAATCTTGATTAAGTAACAAAAATAAGCCAGTGTCCTAATTTGAATACGATTATAATGTATTCCCGCAGATTCCGCTGATTTTCCCGCTGATTGCGCTGATGAATACCCTAATCATCTGCAAAATCTGCGTGTTTTTGATCAGCTTGATCTGCGGGCAACAAATTATGACATTACTTAAAATAAACATCCCGCAGCAATCGGCCCTGTAAACCTAACTTTGCAGTATGCTAAAGTCAAAAGTTCGTAATATCAGGACCCTTTCCCTGCCGGATATTGAACAGTATTTTGAAAACATTGGCGAAAAAAAATTCCGGGCCAGGCAGGTTTATGAATGGCTCTGGCTAAAACCTGTTCAGCGCTTTGATGACATGACCAACCTGAGCAAGGACCTTCGTAATAAACTGAAAGAAGATTTTACATTACCGGGTTTGACTGTTGACACCGTACAACATGCGGAAGATGGTACGATCAAAACCCGGTTCAAAACACACGATGGCCATTTTATAGAAGGGGTACTGATACCCACCACATCCAGGTTCACCGCCTGTGTTTCTTCGCAAATTGGTTGTTCACTCAGTTGTAAGTTTTGTGCTACGGGCTATATGGAAAGAAAACGCAACCTGGAATTTGATGAGATATACGACCAGGTAGCCATTCTCAACCGGCAATGTGAGAAAGAACATGGCAAAAAGCTCAGCAATATTGTTTTTATGGGCATGGGCGAGCCCCTGCTGAATTATAAAAATGTATTGAGAGCCATTGAACGCATCACATCCCCGCAGGGAATGGCCATGAGCCCTAGACGGATCACGGTTTCCACGGCCGGCGTGGCCAAAGCGATCCGCCAGCTGGGAGATGACAACGTGAAATTCAAACTGGCGTTGTCACTGCATGCAGCCAATGATCAGAAAAGACATGAGATCATGCCGATCAATGATACCAATAACATCCAATCACTCAAGGATGCACTGAATTATTTTTACAAGGAAACAAAAAACGAGATCACCTTTGAATATATTCTCTTAAAAGATTTCAATGATTCATTGAAAGATGCGGATGACCTGATCAAACTCTACCGGCAGGTCCCGGTCGACCTGGTGAATATCATCGAATACAACCCGATCGGTTTTGCCCGATTTGAAAAACCGGAAGAAGAAAAAGTGGCCGCTTTTATGAATTACCTCGAAAAGCACCGGGTAAATGTCCGCCTCCGTAAAAGCCGTGGTAAGGATATAGATGCTGCCTGTGGTCAGTTGGCCAATAAAAATTAATTAGACAAACCGGGTAAAGCTATTCGCAAAAAAAATCTCAAACCTCAAAACCCAAGCTCCAAAAAAAATACAAAGAATACAAAAATCAGAAACGAATTGGTGCTTTTTTCTTCATTTGTCTTCCTTTTTTTGGTTCTTGATATTTGGATCTTGGAATTTGGTCCCGGTACATTTTCAAGAATGTTCTTTACCAATAGTTACTAAAATTATTCATCCCGCATCCGGTTAAGCGCCTCTACCTTGTTCTGCACATGCAGTTTATTGTAGATTTTTTTGATATGCTGCTTCACCGTCTCGTGGCTGATAAATAGTTTTTCGCTGATCTCTTTATATGTTAGCCCCAGCGATACATGCTGCAGCACTTCCTGTTCCCGGTTGCTCAGCAAATGGTTTGTTTTTTTCTCTTTGGGTTGCTGAAAACTGGCGATCACCCGGCGGGCAATATAGGAACTCATGGGTGAACCGCCCTGCAACAAATCTTCCAGGGCCGCGAGGATCTGATCGCCGGTACTGTCTTTCAGCAAATATCCCAAAGCCCCGTTCTTCAGGGCTGAAAAAATGAATTCATCATCATCATACAGGCTGCAGATAATGCATTGCACATTTTTATTTCGCCCGCAGATTTTCTGAACCAGTTCAGGGCCATTCATGTGCGGTAATTTAATATCCACCATTATGATCCCCTCAAAATGATCCGCATAGGGCAAAGCTTCTTCCGCCGAGGAAAATACTTTGCCCACCCGGAAGTTTTCGCTTCCGGATAAAAGGTTCACCAGGCTTTCCTGGTATTCCCGGCTATCTTCTATTATGGATACCTGGGTCTTAATACTGGTAAATTAAGGGACTACGGGTTAATAAACAAGTCCGCATGGTCAAAAATGCATTTAACAACTTATCTACGAAATTTTTCTTACTCCGGTTAAACCCGGGAGGATACAGGTAGTCTCTAAACTGTTAAAAAAATTTCAAACAAAGTCTGGCGAAAGGTTTTATCATCGCCATGCGTCTAAAACAAAACGATAATCATGAAAAAAATAATGGTAGCCATGATGGGTTTGTCCCTGGCTGTTGCCGCCGGAGCCCAGGAAATCCCTGAAAGAAAAATGGAAAGACCGATGATGCATCCCCATCATCCGGGTCGCCACCCCATGCCGGGCATGGACATGAAGCAACTCAATCTCACCGAAGCCCAGAAAGAACAGTTCAAAGAACAAAGAGAAAATTTCCGCAAACAAATGGAGGAACTGAAGAAGAATGAAAATATCACCGTAAAAGAGTGGAAAAGCAGGATGGAGACGCTTCATAAGGAGCAAAGAACAAGAATGGAGGGTATTCTGACGTCTGAGCAAAAAGCGCAGATCGAAAAAATGAAAGCCGAGCGTAAGGCCATGCAGGAAATAGATGCAAAGGCGAGAATGGAAAAAATGAAACTTCACCTGGGACTTTCAGACGAACAGGTAGCTAAGATGACTAAGAACCGCACGGAAATGATGGAGAAAATGAAGGCCCTCCGGGAAGATCAGAAAATGGATACAGAAAAGAAACATGAACAAATGAAAGAACTGATGAAAAAACAGAAAGAACAAATGAAATCCATTCTGACGGAAGAACAGATGAAAAAATTAAAAGAAGGACATCTGCAGGGCCCGGGAGGCATGCACAAAGGTCCCGGTGGAATGCATGGTCAAAAACCCATGAAAAAGGAAGTGATCTGAAATAATTCCGCTATGAATGCTATGCAAGCCCTCTGTGAATCGGGGGGCTTCTTATTTATGTCTATCTTTGACACTCATTACTGTTGTAAAACAGAAATCAATCTGCATGAAAAAAAAATCTACTGACAACTTCATCAAATTTGCACCCAAAAAGAGCAACGCCGCCATAAAAGAACAATTCAGGCAGGAAAAAAGAAAGTATAAGAAAGAACGGGAAGAATTTTTTGAGAGAAAGAAGTCGGAGGTCAGAAGTCAGAGGTCAGAAGCCGGGAATCAGAAAACAACTAACCATCAACAGCCATCGGTGATCAAACCTCAGTCCTCAGACCTCATGCCTTTGAACAAGTTCATCGCCCACGCCGGAATTTGCGGACGACGCGAAGCTGCTGAATGGGTAAAAAAAGGATTGGCCAAAGTGAATGGAGCAACGATCATTGAACCGGGCCATAAAGTTTCTGCAAAAGATGATGTGCGGGTGAATGGCAGGAAGATCTTCCCCGCCAAAAACCTGGTTTATATTTTACTCAATAAACCCAAGGACTTTATCACCACCACCGAAGATCCGCAGGGAAGAAAGACCGTGCTTGACCTGATCCGACGGGCTACACCGGAAAGAGTTTACCCGGTTGGCCGGCTCGACAGGAATACTTCGGGGGTTTTGTTGCTGACCAATGACGGTGAACTGGCTCAAAAACTGACTCATCCCAGCCATGAAATTAAAAAAGTGTACCATGTTACGTTGAACAAGCCGCTGGATAAAAAAGATTATGACACGATTGTAAAAGGAGTCGTATTGGAAGACGGCCTTGCGAAAGTGGATGCACTGGCTTATGCTGACATAAAAGATAAAACACAGATTGGTGTGGAGATACACAGCGGACGCAACCGGATCGTCCGCCGCATCTTTGAACACCTGAAATATGATGTAAAAAATCTGGACCGCGTGATTTTTGCCGGATTAACAAAGAAAAATATTGATAGAGGTAAATGGCGTTTTCTTTCAGAAAAAGAAGTGAGGGATCTGAAACATTTTGGAAAAGGGAAGTAATTCCGCCACGGACCTGCCCCGCCATTGCGGGGTCATACGGATTTACACAGATTATTACCATGAAAATTGATGAGTTTATTGTTTTTGAGAATGAAGATTTTATCGCCCTGAATAAACCCTCCGGGTTATTATCCATTCCTGACAGAAAGGGAACAGATATTTCACTGAAAGTTTTATTAAAAGAAAACTATGGTGAAATATTCACGGTGCACCGCCTCGATAAAGAAACCAGCGGCCTGATCATTTTTGCGAAGAATGAAGCCACCCATAAACATCTTTCCGGGCAATTTGAATCAAGGCAAACTAAAAAAATATACCGTGGTTTGGTTATTGGTTCGTTGTTAGAAAAAAAAGGGAGCATCAATTTCCCCATTGCCGAACATCCTGCACTGAACGGAACCATGATCGTTCACCGCAAGGGTAAAGAGTCATTAACCGATTACGAAGTGCTGGAGGATTTTGGAATTTATTCCTGGCTACAGTTTCAGATCCATACCGGACGTACCCACCAGATCAGGGTGCATATGAAAGAAAGTGGTCACCCCATAGTTTGTGATACATTGTATGGTGATGGTAAACCGGTTTTGGTTTCGTCCCTAAAAACAAAATTCAAACTATCCAAAGATGCAGAAGAAGAGAAGCCGATCCTGAACCGGCTGGCGCTGCATGCTTTTCAACTCTCCTTTAAAGATACCGGTGGAGACATGATCGAACTCGAAGCTCCGTTGCCAAAAGATATCAGGGCTACACTTCAACAGTTGGCAAAAAGAAACAAAGGACGATAGTATGATTGATTATAGATTGTTGACTATTTCTGCCACCATTAAATATCCCGAGAGCAATGAAAACTTGAACATTGATTGTTGTTTGCCTGCCTGCCGGAGGCAGGTTGACATATTGAGTCTTTCTGAAGTTGGAAAAAAAGACTCAATATATCAACACTCAATAAACAAGACTCAAATGTTCCGGGTAACAAAACCTGAAAACTCCTGCCCGACTGAGTCTTATTGAAGGTCAGGCTGTGGCGTATAACGCAGGTAAGGCTTTATAACCTTCACTCCTTTAGGAAATTTCTTTATCGCATCTTCCGTTGAGACTGCCGGTACTACGATCACATCTTCCCCATGTTTCCAGTCAGCGGGGGTAGCCACACTGTACCCGGATGTCAGTTGCAAAGAATCCACCACCCGCAACACTTCATAAAAATTTCTTCCGGTGGATGCCGGATAAGTAATCATCAATTTGACGGTTTTATCAGGACCTATCACGAATAAAGAACGTACCGTAGCAGTAGCCGAGGCATTGGGATGGATCATATCGTACAAAGTGGCCACATTCCTGTCTGCATCCGCAATAATCGGGAAGTTAACGGTGCAGTGCTGTGTTTCATTGATATCTTTTACCCAGCCTTCATGTTTATCCAGGGGATCCACACTGACCGCTAACACTTTTACATTCCGCCTGGTGAATTCTTCATTCAGTAAAGCCGTTTTACCCAGTTCCGTGGTACAAACAGGAGTATAATCAGCAGGGTGTGAAAAAAGAATTCCCCAGTTGTTGCCCAGGTATTCATAAAAATCAATTTCCCCCTCGGTGGTTTGTGCTTTGAAATTCGGAGCTATATCTCCTAAACGAAGTCCCATAAAATAAATGTTTTAGTTACATTAATAAAGTGAATAAAATTCATTACCAGTTATTTTCTCTGAACCAAATCTTATCATAAGAAAAATCACAAATCTCAAATCACAAGTTCCAAAAAAAGAGAAAAAAGAAGAAGAAAAATACAAAATCGGAGACGTATTGGATTTTTGTTTTTTGCCTTTATTTTTTTGGTTCTTGTTATTTGGTTCTTGATTCTTTTTTATGATTGTTATATGCTAATTATTACAACATATTATAAAGAAAATCAAATTTATTCAATAATTTGTATGGAATAGTCTATCCGGGAATTTTTCTTCAGCATAGCAGCCACCCCGCAGTATTTCTCCAGCGAAAGATCAATGGCTTTTTTAATTTTACTTTCGTTTTCCGGGGCAGTTTTCATTTTATAAATAATGTGTATATCCTTAAAGACCTTCGGATGTTCAGCCGTCTGGTCCGCTTCCGTTTCCATGGAAAAGTCCGAAAATTCCACTCTCATTTTGGTCAGCACATCCACGACATCTATGCCGGAACAACCGGCCAGTGCCGATAAAAGCAGGGCTTTCGGACCATGACCGTTCTCCGCGGAACCGTCGATCTGAATGGTATTGCCCTCGTGCTCGGATTCAAACTCATGTCCTTTTATCCAGGTAGTGATTGTTTTTGCCATATGTGTTTTTTTAATTCAACGTGTCAGACGCTCTGCGAGACGTCAGACACTGTCAGACACGAGTTCATGTTTTTTATTTCGCGAAATATTTTCCAGTGTCCAGGTTATTCGTTGTTCAAATATATTTTTTCTTTCCGGGCAATCCGCTTTATTGCAGATCCGGCAGGAAAAAGGAAGGCAGCCATCGGAATGAACAAATAATTCGAGCGATTCGCCGAATTCTTTTTTGATCAATACGGCCAGTGCGTCAATTTCATTATGCGCCTCATGTACATTCAGGTACCAGGGCACAGTGAGATGGCAATCGAGATGCAGCACACTGCCATATTTTATCACCCGGAGGTTATGCAGATCAACCCAGTTCCCTTTGCGGTTTTCATTCAGCAATTCAACCATTCTTCCCAGCAATTTGGCGTCCGCTTCATCCATGATGCCGGCGAGTGAACTGCGCACAATGCGATATCCTGTAAAAACAATGAGGCAGCCAAAGATACAGGCTACCGCGCTGTCGATCCAGGTGAATCCTGTAAAGTATAATAAGGCAAGTCCTGCAATGATCCCGGCCGTTGACCAGGTATCGGTTTGCAAATGTTTACCGCTGGCTATTAATGCCGCCGAATTATTTTTTTTACCGGTACGCAGGCAAAAATAACCAACGGCAAAATTGATGACCGCGGTGACCGCCACCAGCATCATTCCAAAATCAATTTTATGAAGTTCAACCGGATTGATCAGGTGTTGAATGGCTTTGTACAGAATAATGGCGCCTGCCGAACCGATCATCGTGCCTTCAATGGCTGCAGAGATAAATTCCGCTTTGCCATGCCCGTAAGGATGATCCATATCCCGGGGTTTGGCGGCGACATATAAACTATACAACCCGATAAAACCGGCCAGCACATTCACAATGCTTTCCAGCGCATCGGTAAGTATGGCCACCGAGTGGGTGGAATAGTATGCAATAAATTTTACAACAAGCAGCGCTACGGAGACGAGCGCCACCCATTTTTGAACCTGCAGGTTTTGTTGTTCTTTTTTCAAATGGGAAAATGTTATAGCAGGTTAATGTCCGGTTGAGAAAATTTCTCGCGGCGTTCGCTGCGAAGCAGCGGCGTCCCGATAGCTATCGGGATTGCGTTCTTTGCACCTTTGCGGGCTTTGCGTGAAACCAAAACCGGACATTACCATAACAAGATTGTTTTTCTTTTTAACCAAATATTTGATAGAATAGCGATAGAAAATCGCCTGAAAACATATCATCAACTTTCTTTTTTTTCACACCTGTATTATTCAAAAGTTTCAATCACAAATTTCATCCATTGTTTACGGGCATAGGACAGGAATTCAGGCGGGGCCCCTTCAAATCCTTTTTCGGATTCATAACGGCCGAATGTTTTCATGAATTCGTCTTCCGTCTTCCGGTAGCCGGGCAGGGTTTCCAGGTTCGCGTTTGTTTCTTTTACGGTGAACTTATCTTCTTCCGATGTTTTTACCCAGCTCAGTCCCTGCAGCGAATACATGGCAAGATCCTCATGCATGATCAGTTTCATTTCAGCCGGTGATACATCACTCCGGCAGCAATGGCGGTATTGTATGGTGGTTTCAGCTATGCCATTTTTATCCAGGTCCGTAACAGTCGTGGCATCTTTGATAAAATAACAGGTAATATCAAAAGGACATGATTTCACATTTTCATCTTTTTTCCACTGCAATAAATAACTATCGCCTTTTTTTATATAATGAGCAGCGTGTATTTCTGCGGTTTGTCCTTCCTCCCCATATTCATTTTTTTCTTTGTCATCATAGGGCTCCACGAAGGAAGTGACGAGAATGTTCTCCCCCAGTTTATCTGTCCACTGCCAGGCTTCGTTTAATTTTCCCTTATACTTTACCGATGCCGGGATCTGCGTTGCCGTTATTTTCACCGGTTCAATTGAAACGGGATTTGTTGTGTTGCCTGTTGGATTTTCTGTAAGGATGGTGTCACCCTTTGCAGTACCAGGATCTTTTTTTGAGGAAGATGAATTACAGCCGGACAAAAAAGCCGCCAGGCAAATAAATAACAGGTATCTCATAATAATTTTTTTGGTGACCGAAATTACAGAAATAAAATGGCCCCCCGCTTGTATGACGGGAGGCCCTTTTACATGATTTTGATCATGTTTACTCTTTGCTGAAATTCTTTACCTGGCCACTGTAAACTTCTTGTTGATCACGATGGACGGGTCGCTGCTGGTCAGCATATACTGGCCTGCAGGAAGTTTGCTGACATTTAATTCAATATTATTATTACCGCTGTTGACCTGTGTTTCAGTTCTGTTCACTATCCTGCCGCTCATATCGATCATTTGTAATACCGTTTTCACTGATTTGTCAGAACGGATCACAACCGTAATCTTATCCCTGGCCGGAACCGGGTAGAGGCTGATATCAAACTGGCTGGCTTTGCAATTGGTTTGTTTGATTGCAGAATAAACATATTGCCCATCCCTGTCAACCAGCCGGATACGATATAAAGCAGAGCCTCCGTTCAGATCCTGGTATTGATAATTGCGCTGTACGGCCGAATTGCCCGAGGCGCTTACATTATCAATGACTACCCAATCGGTATTATTCGTGCTTTTCTGAATCTCAAAACGGTCGCTGTTTTGTTCGGAAGAGGTGCTCCAGGTTAGCAAAGCACCTTTATCGTTGCATTTTACATCATAACCGGAGATGGTAACAGGAAGTGAAACCAGATTACTGGTAGTAGCGACTACCCCGGTTCCATTATTTACCGGAACCGTTGAAGCCCCATTACCACCACCAGCGACACCAGGATAAAAAGTCATATTCCCAATCTGGGGCGAATAAAACGTACCCCCGCCGATGGTTGCATCAAATATATAAGTATTTGTTGTTGTATTAGTCAGGTGGTCCAAGAGAGATATATTGCAACTTGGCGTAGAACCGGTAAAGGTAACTGTGGCCAATTTATACTCGGTACCCGCAGTTAAACTGGCAGTATTACTGGAAGCCTGATTATAGTTTATATCCCATACATAAAAATTTATACCTCCAATTGAAGTCAAAACTCCATTCTGATTAAAAACGGGGGCTGCATAAGCTCCAAAATTTGTGGTAATGAACGAACTTAGGGAAGGTGTTGCGGTAGGTATTGGCGCACCACCTTTACAGGTTTGGGGAACACCCACAACAATGTTAAACTGAGAAAATTGAACAGTTGAAGATCCGGTACCTGTTGGAGTAACAAACAAATCAACAGAATTATAGGTTAACCCTGATTTGATAGTTGCGTTATAACCCGTTATCTGGGCAAGCGCAATACTATTAAAAATACTAACAAAGGCAACCAGAACAAATAGTTTTAATTTCATAACTGTAATTTTAAATTACAACCCAATTTTTTTTCTTATAGATGCCTGGACACTGAATTTGATAATATTCCACTTAATACTGCTTTGAGAAAAGCTTCATCATTGTTCAATGGAGTATAGTTAACCACTCCACTCATGTTAAAGTCTGCATCCAGGTAACCGCTGGCTGATGATGAAAGTATACCGCCAAGAGCTGCTTTCAGAAAAGCTTCATCATTGTTCAATGGAGTATAGTTAACTATGCCATTTTTAGTGCCATCACCACCCCACAAACCAAAACGGCTGCTGCCAAGATCTTTCATGGCCGGGTTTGTGAGTATAGCGCCATTTTGATATGCTTGTGCCTGTGCAGTTGTAAAATTGTATGCGAAGGTGGTTCCATCCTGTAAAAGTTGAGATGCAGGCGTACGTATTGCCAAATGGTTTCTGTGACTTACAACAAGGTGATAGTTCCCGTCGGCATCAATTGGCATTTTTACAGGAATAAAAGTAGCCCCAACAGGATCATATTGTACAATATCGCCATCCCGCTGAATAAAGCCGACTTTGGTTTGAAGACGGGTCGCCGGTGTTGTACCATCCTGCAGTGAAATGAATACCCAATCCACAATATCATCATCGGTCCCTGCCACATCCAATACAGCCAAATTCGGAATAGTTTCGTTTACCCCGGCTGAACCATCGTATACACTTCCTGAGCGGTTATAAAATACATTTAATGCATTATTGTACGGCTGTGTGAGGGGAATTACAGATGTTGTTCTAAGGGCATCACTCATCAAACCAGTCCCGGAGTTAAACGGCCCTTGCAAGAATACCTTTAAATTTAAGTTTGCTGTATTTACTTTTTCCAAATCAGCGGCTGCAAAAACGCCTGTACCGCTGAAGCTTGTAACATTACTGCGTGTACGGTTATAGGGGTTGGATCCTGAAGCAGCAATAACATTGCTGGCAGGAAGATCCCAATCAGTGCCAGTATTGAAACGGGCAATGCCGCATTTATTACGATTAAATCCTGCCAGTTCATCGCCAGGTACCCATTCACCGGTAACAGTAAGATTAGAACCACCCGCCACTGCTTCTGTGACTATCCAGCTGTTATTTGCAAAGCCGGAAGTTACAGGAGCTCCTGAAGTACCATTGGCTAATACATTTTGAAGGCAGCGTACACTTATATCATCAGCAGTTCCCGTATTGACAGCAACAAGAGGGTTATACTCTGTTGTGCTGAAACCTACCGGATAAGTAAAGGCTGCAGCAGCCAGACCTTCTTTTGTCAATACCCCTGTATTGTTGGTAATAAAAAATCTTGAACTGTTATGCCCCGTAACTGTGGCGGTTGACGCCATCTTCATATTGAATGTTCCTAACTGAATCCTTCCATTGGTAAACAACATACTGTTGCCAATCCTTGCATTACCTGTCAACGTTGCATTGGCGACATTATCCATTTCCAGGTTGGGAATGGTAAAGCCATTCATATTCACATTCTGGTTCGAACTGCCCTTCAGGAGCAACAGGCCTGCTCCCTGTATATCCACATTGCTCGTGACATCACCCTGCACGGTAACCGTGGCTCCCGACTGGATAAAGAACGTGGCATTATCAATAGTAAGCTGGCCCTTTACACCTGCACTGCAGACGCCGGCCAGCAACATAAATAAGATAAATTTTTTCATACCTGTTAATTTCAAATTAAAGCTAAGTCATTTTTAGAATAATTCATCTGAATTAAAAAAAAAATCCTCTTCAAAAATATAAACATACCGGTACCTGAAACGTCATCATTTAGCAAACGGGAGATTCGGCTGAGTAAACGGGTATAATGTACTAAAACCAAAGGGGGCTAAAATGAAAACCCTACCACAAATGGGTGATTTTCCTTTTTTAAGCTTCCGGATAACAGCCAAATTTTTATGATGATTTTTTCCCGAAAATCCTCCCCACAAACCTGGCCGCCCGGTTGTAAGAATCCATATTGAAAAGACGGGAATCCCTCATGGCCTTATAGGTGAGAAAAATACCCACGGGCAGCAAAACAAAAGTGGCCATCCACATGCCGGTAAAGGGAGTGAGGGAATTCTCCTTCGCAAATTTTTCCCCCGTGGTGCTGGAAAAATAAAAGACCATAAAGAAGATGATGGCAAAGATCAGAGGGGTACCCAGTCCTCCTTTGCGGATAATGGAACCCAGCGGGGCGCCGATCAGGAAAAGCAACAGGCAGGCCAATGATAACGTGATCTTACGGTGCCATTCTATTTTATGTCTTCGCAGGTTTTTTTCCTTGTTCTTCAGTTCCTGCATATATGATTCGGTAGTCAACCGGAGTGAAGTAGCCAGGTTCTGCACCCGCTCATTAATGGTGACGCGGGCAGTATCCGGCATGACCTCATCAAAATTTTTAATTGGTTTGCTTTTTACAGAATCAGCCAACCATTTTTTTCCCCCCGATGAATCGAGCATGGCGGCAAATGCAAGCTGCCGGTTCAGTTCTGCATCAGCCTGTTTTTTAAATACGATGAGTTCCTTCTCCAGCGAATCTATGGCTTTAACCAATTGCCGCATGCTGAACATCTTTTCATTGTTCTTGTTCACGCTGTCCGGTGTCCAGTTGATAAAAAATGAACTCAGGTCAAACTGTTTTTTGTATTCCTGGAAACTAAAGCGGGTAAATTCCGTGTGTTCGCCGGAATAGTTGTCGCCTCTTTCCTGGTACCTCCATCCATCCTTCAGGTCAAACTCGAGGAACCTTTTATTTTCAGTGACCCTCATGATCCCGCTTTTGGCGATGATGAAATTATCCTGCAGGGGATTACTTTGTTCATACACGATCACATCCCTGATCACGCTGTCGTTGGCTTCTTTCTTGCCGATCTTGATGGCAAACCCGTTGATCTTATCGTAAAACACGCCTTCCTTGAGATCAAAAGAAGGCTTGGCATAAACAATATCGGTCAGCAGCGTTCTTGATTTCAGGTTAGCCACCGGGATGATGTAATTGGAAAACATGAAAGCAATACCGCAGATGAAGATGGTAATAAAAAACAGGGGACGCATAAAGCGAAGCAGGGATATACCCGCCGATTTGATAGCGACCAGTTCAAAACTTTCGCCCAGGTTGCCAAAGGTCATCAACGATGAAAGCAGGATAGCGAGAGGCAGGGCCAGGGGCACCAGCACGGCGCTTTGATACCAGATGAATTCAAAAATAATATACGTTGGAAGGCCTTTGCCGACAAAATCATCAATGTAAAGCCAGAAGAACTGCATAACGAGCACCAGCAGCGTAATAAAAAAAGTGGCTACAAAGGGGCCGACAAAGGCCTTAATAATAAGTATATCTAATTTTTTGAACACTTATCTTTAAATGATGAATGCAGCAAAAATAAGGCTTTCGCCCGCCGAGATGGAACTGGTGAATAATGCTGACCTTATTTTAACAAAGAATGCCATCCTCAAAAAAGTACAGGGGTTATTGGAGGAGTTGCAGGTAAAACAACAGGAATTAATTCTTTTACATGCAGCCGGGTTGCCCGGAAAAGTTTCCGCTTCTTCACCCAAGATTTCCAAAGGAGAAAATTACCGGGGATTGCCCTACATAATATTAGATTATCCCCGGGTATTTGAGCCCGGAAACCCGCCTGACCAGCCGGCAGCTATATTTGCGGTGAGAACGATGTTCTGGTGGGGACATTTCTTCAGTGTAACTCTTCATCTTTCCGGGATTTATAAACAGGAAGGGGAAGAAAAATTAATCGGCTCTTACCAGTCATTAAAGGAAAAAAATTTTTACTGCTGCATCAATGAAGATCAGTGGGCTCATCATTTTGAGGAAAACAATTATGTGTTGTTGTCTGAGTTGGATAAAGAAGGTTTTGAAAAAACGATCAGGGAGAAATCCTTTGTTAAACTGGCAAAAAAAATGGATTTGAATCAATGGGATGAAGCTGAGGAAATTTTACTGGGATACTTTAGGGACTTAATGGAACTGTTAAATGTTTAATCTCATTAAGAAAAGAACCAAGAACCAAATATCAAGAACCAAAAAAGAAAGACAACAAAGAAAAAAAGCACCAATACGTCTCCGATTTATGTATTCTTTTATTTGTTGTATTATTTATTTGGAGCTTGGAATTTGAGATTTGGAATTTTCCCCGGTTAACCACCGAGACGGTGAAACAGTTCCTTCACCTGGTGATCCCACAAAGAAGTTTGATCCTTGATGTCTTTTTTCTCGGCAAAATCTTTAATGATCAGGATGGTCTGGTTGGTGATCTCGGATTTATCAATGCGGAATTCAAAATATTCCTCGGCCGGTGCGGTCAACCAGTGAAAGCGGATAAATTTATCCTGTTCCTTTTCCACCAGGTTGGCTTTTTCAAAGGCTCCGTTCCAGCCAAAGAAAAAAATATTGTCCCTTTCATCCACCTTATCGGCAAACCATTCTCCCAGCCCCGCCGGAGTTGATAAGAATTCAAACAGGATAGACGGGGAGCAGCGTACCGGGTATTCTAAAGTGTATAATTGTTTACTCATTCTTCTTTCCTCGTAAAAAAACAAGACGTTTGTTGCAATAATAATAGAAAATAACTCATTGCGGCAAATTATTTTTAGGTTTATTTATCCCCTTATTTCTTTAAAGTATCTAAGCGGGGCGGGGAAGGAATACTAAAAACGGCATAAAATCGTTAAAAGGATGTCAAAATTTATTTGGAATGACCGGTTAATTTATTTAATTTGCCTTGAAGTTCAATAAGTTCCGAATAACCAATGATACTGTGGTGGGTATTTTTTGAGTCATAAGTGTACCAATCTTATTATTCTTAACCCTTAAAATACACCATTTAAAACCATAC